>JAQGOX010000491.1 GCA_028293365.1 Verrucomicrobiales bacterium
CGGGCGGCAGGCGATGGAAGCGCATCAAAGCAGCGGCACCCTGTTGATCCGATCTGAATTAGTGAATGGGTTTGTGCGAATCAGCTTTCGTGACAATGGGCCCGGCATCTCGGAGGAGAATCTGAAGAAGATCTTTGATCCATTTTTTACCACCAAAGAGGCTGGGAAAGGCACCGGTTTGGGACTGAGCCTGACCTATGGGATTATCCACGAACATGGAGGCACGGTGAGCGCGGAGAGTGTACTCGGGAAAGGAGCGAAATTCATCGTCGAGTTGCCAGTCGAAAAAGTCACGGAAGCCGGTACGGGAATCGATTCAAATACAACGATGGGCTCTCCGCTCGTAGATGGCGCAGGAAAGACGGTTTTGGTGGTGGATGATGAAGAGCCTATACTCGATTTGATCTGTGAAGTTCTGACTTCCGCAGGTTATAAAGTGGAAACTGCCTCTGACGGAGAGGCGGCGCTACGCAAGCTTCATCAGAAGGATTTTGACCTGACCATATGCGATTGGAAAATGCCGGGGCTGAACGGACGCGACCTGTTCGAAAGGATCAGCTTTGAAGATCCTGAGGCAGCGCGACGATTTATCTTCATGACCGGAGATGTCATTAACGAAAAAATCCAGGCTTTCCTGAACGAACAAAACAAACTTTGTCTTCCGAAACCTTTTTCGATCACAGAATTTCGGAGAGCAATAAGTAATGGCCCGGAAAACTTTGCGGAGGGGGACGACCTGTTGCGAGGGAACCAATCTTAAAGTTACATCGTTCCAAGACCCGAAAAAAAAGATTAAATTTAGGGTTGCGCGAAATGGTGCATTTCGAGATTGTACAAAAAAGAGCGACCCTCTAACATGAAAAAAAGAGTCGCTCTTACGTGTCGGGTCGCTCTTCCCAGACGCCCCAGTCACGCTAACCCCAAACTAACCCATCCCGGGTTCCTTTCATCCTGAATCACCCCTAAGGGTTGTCGGGAATATGGTTTTACCGTTTCGCATCAGGTTCGATCAAATCAGGGAAGAAACCAAGGATAGTTCGACACCCGAATTGAATTCAAAGACAGTCGCTTTACCTGATGAAGGATACGGATGACGAAGTTCGAGGTTGGTGGCGGCGCGGCTGGTTTCTGCGTATTTCGACGATCGTCGCACCTCCGCTCGGACTTGTGCTCGTGTGGATCGATCGCAAGCGATCCATTTGGCGGAAAGTGCTTGGGACAGTTGGAATTGCTTGTTATTGCATCATTTATTGGGCGGTGGCGGTCACACTGCTTTATCGTTCGGGAAGCAAACATGTGGAATGGCCAGGCGGATATTTGCCTCGGATCGTTTTGGTTCCAACACTGCCTGATTACGAACGGGTTGAGGCCGACCGGGCGCAGCCAAAGCTAACTTCCAAACCAATAACCCACTCCAGCAGATCCTATTGGACCGGATATAGGGGACCCAATCGCGATGGAGTGTATTCAGAAACAGCTATCTCAACAAATTGGCCGACGGGAGGAATGAAGGAGGTCTGGCGGAAACCGATCGGAGGCGGTTATGGGTCATTCGCAATTGCAGATGGTTTGGCTTTCACCATTGAGCAACGGCGCGAATTTGAGGTTGCCAGCGCGTATGACGTACAGACGGGAGCAGAGGTTTGGACGAACGCCTGGAAAGGCTTCTTTCAGGAATCAATGGGAGGAGACGGTCCCAGGGCAACTCCCACCTACTCCGCAGGAAAGATTTATGCGCAGGGAGCGGAAGGTGAGTTGCGCTGCATTCAGGCAGATTCGGGGACGACCGTTTGGTCGAAGAATATTCTCCAGGACAATGGCGCCTGGAACTCGTTTTACGGAATCGCTCCGTCACCTTTGATTGTTGATAACCTTGTGATAGTTCCACCGGGAGGGCCGCGCAATCGGGCGGTGGTTGCATACAACAGGGATAATGGGTCGTTTGTGTGGGGATCCCAAAACGACGAAGCGGCCTACAGTTCACCGATGATCGCGAACCTCGGAGGAGTTCGTCAGATACTGGTCGTCATGCAAAGCCGGGCGTTGGGTTTGGTTCCCGAAACGGGCGCATTGCTTTGGGAACATCCGTGGATCGTACTGCATGGGAATCGCAATATTGCGCAACCGCTTTTAATCAGCACAAATCGATTGTTTTTATCGGCTGGATATGGGACCGGATGCGAACTTGTCGAGATTTCGAATCAGGCAGGGAAACTTGCTGCACAGTCGATTTGGAAAAACCGGAATATGAAGAACAAGTTCACTAGTTCGGTGCTGGCCGATGGGTTCATCTATGGACTGGATGAAGACATTCTTACGTGCCTGGATGCCGTCACTGGTGAGCGGAAATGGAAAGGCGGACGGTATGGCTATGGTCAAATCGTTTTGGCAGCGCCGCGTGATTTGATCATTCTCGGCGGACAGGGGGAGCTCGCGTTAGTGGAAATAAATCCGACGGAACCGCACGAACTGAACCGATTTCGAGCACTTCCCGGCAAGACCTGGAACCATCCTGCAATTTCCAGTGGCTACCTGCTCATTCGCAATGCAGTCGAAATGGTTTGTTATGATTTGAAAGCCCAATAGGTAGTTAAGACCATTTAGGGCGCCTGCGGCACAAAACAAAAAGAATGACCACTCGGATTGAAATTCTCCGTTAAACCTTAAAACGGCAGTTGAACGTATTGGAGATTTGCAAAAGCTTGAGCGAGAAAGCAGTGCGGAGCGGCGACGCATATCCCCCGTGGATCTGTGGCGTCCGCGACAAACCGCTTTATCGCCAAGATCTTGCGAAGATCCGATACGGGCAACTGCCGTTTTAAGGATAATGCGCTGGGCATTTCTAATCGTGTTGACCCTGTCCGCCGTGGCCCTGCGCGCGGCGGAAACCAACGCGCCACCCGAATCGTTGACACCTGAGGAGATGTTCGAGGGCGGAACAATCGCCTACACGAACTGGGTTGAATTCTCGACCGGCGGATTTCTATCCAGCGGTAATAAGGCTCGTCTCCAGCAACGCCAGCAAGGTCGGAATGGGCTGTTTGGCGGTATCGAGGACTTTCATTACCAGGCCGACGTTGCCACAAACACCACCCTTTCCGTGGATGGACGCGCCCTGTTTGACAACGACGATTACAAGCTAACCCTGGGGATTGCTCGTGAGAAATTGGGCTATCTCCGTTTCTCTTACAAAGAATATCGCACCTGGTATAACGGCGATGGCGGCTTCGACCCGCCTTCGAACATGTGGTTTCCCTTGTCAGATAATGCACTGGGATTGGATCGCAAAGACATCTCCTTCGAAGGTGGTTTGACCCTCGAGAATAAGCCAAAGATAACGTTCAAATACAACCACACCTCCCGCGACGGCGAAAAAGGTTCGACCAGTTGGGGAATCACCCACCCTGACGGGGTGACTCGGGGCCTCAGCCCATCATTTTATGACATCAACGAGCACAACGACAGCTTTCAGTTGGATGTCTCACACACGATCGGCAAAACCGAGTTCGGTGTCGGTTTGCGTTATGATAACGGCAAGCTGGATGACGCCCTCAAAATCACCCAGTCACCCGGTCAGCCTGCGTTCCAGCGAAAGATAACGGATCGTCAAGGCACCACGTATGACATGTTCAACGTCCATGCCTACACCGAAACCTGGCTTACGAACAATCTGATGTTTTCTTCGGGCTACTCCTACTCGGACATGAACACCGATTTCTCCGGGAGCCGCATTTACGGATCTGATTTCGACGTTAGCTATGCTCCGACTGCTTTAAATGGTTTCGGCTACTTCGGCTTGAATGGTGGCTCTCGCCTGCACGAATATGTGGCCGACTTGAACCTTTTCTATAAACCCACCCCGAATGTGGCCATCATCCCGTCCCTCCGCGTGCAAAAGGAAGACATGAATGCCACTTCCGCCGGGACCGAGACCCTGTCTGACCTGGGAGTCACTGATTTCACGGCCTGGAGCAAACGCA
>JAQGOX010000511.1 GCA_028293365.1 Verrucomicrobiales bacterium
CACACACGCTCACACACGCTCACACACGCTCACACACGCTCACACACGCTCACACACGCTCACACACGCTCACACAGTCCGAAATCGTTCAATTCAAAGAGATCGTCCGATCAAAATAACAATGTGCAGGTCAAAAAACAGCATCCGGAGGCTTCGGGGACACGATTTCGAATTGCAGAACACGGTAAATGCACGATCAGGCCCATGGGAATACACAATCTTTTCGAGCCATTCCTGTAAAAACACGACAAAGGCGCGATAAATATAATTCCCGCGGAGGAATCCGAATTCAAAAGCAGTCAATTGATCTGTGACCTGCTCCGGTCCGCTTCGACTCGGGGTGAGAAAAGAAGTGAAAACATCAATCAAAAGCTTCAATACCTCGGTTTTTACGAAGAAAATGGACCTTCGAGATCCCGGGCCGGGCAAAGCGTTCTGGCAAAAATTCCTTTCCCAATCCCGACCCCAATTCCGCGATAAACGCCCCCTGATGCCCCTCCAAAAGTTTGCGTTTTATTGGCCTTTTGAGTCGTTCCGGCCCAGTGGGTTGCGTTTTGAGAAATATTTGAAGAATTCTCCAAATACTAGTTGCAACATCGAAATCCTTTGGTAATATTCGCGCTCCGTTTCCCCTAGGGTGGACGGAAAAGAAATTCGAGAAAAACAGGTTTAAGCCGCGATGCCGACCATTAATCAACTCGTCCGAAAGGGACGAAATAAGTTAAAGTACAAGTCAAAATCTCCAGCATTGGAGAACGCGCCCTTTCGTCGCGGCGTCTGTGTGCAGGTCATGACCCGCACACCGAAAAAGCCAAACTCGGCCATGCGCAAGGTCGCAAAGGTCCGTTTGACGAACGGTTACGAAGTGATAGCATATATACCCGACGAGGGGCACAACCTTCAGGAACATTCGATTGTTCTCGTGCGTGGTGGGCGTGTCAAGGATCTCCCGGGTGTCCGTTATCACATTGTTCGCGGAACTCTTGACGCTGCTGGTGTCGAGAAGCGCCGAGTGAGTCGTTCGAAATACGGCGTAAAACGTCCAAAAGCGCCAAAAGCAGCGGCGGCGAAGTAATTTTTTAGATTTTTATATGTCCAGAAGACGTCAAGCAGTCAGAAGGCGGGTATCCGAGGATGCAAAGTTCAACAGTATCCTGGTATCACGTCTGGTTAATGTCGTGATGCAGTCGGGCAACAAGGCCACGGCTCAAAAGATTGTCTACGGGACATTTGATCGAATCACGGAAAAGAACCCGAGCTCTAATCCGCTCGAAATCCTGCAGCGCGCAGTCGATAACGCCAAGCCTCGCCTGGAAGTGAAGGCTCGCCGCGTCGGGGGCGCAACCTATCAGGTGCCCATTGAGGCTGCGCCAGATCGGCAGACTGCTCTGGCACTTCGATGGCTCGTTGATTTCGCTGATGCTCGCAAAGGCACTACAATGCGTGATGCGCTGGCTTCGGAAATTTTGGATGCCTATCAGGGGCAGGGGAATGCGATTCGTAAACGTGACGAAGTGCACAAAATGGCTCAGGCGAACAAGGCGTTCGCACATTTTCGCTGGTAGACAATATTAGTTTTAAGTACGCCCCGCTGGCCGAAACCCGGGGCATTTTTATTCTCTGAATTAAATGGAAGCAGCAGTTGATAGCAAAAAATCGGTGAATTCGCCCGGACGTTCCTATTCAATGGAGCGCACGCGCAATATCGGTATCGCGGCCCATATCGATGCCGGCAAGACGACTACGACCGAGCGTATTCTGTTTTACACCGGCCTCATCCATAAGATGGGTGACGTCGATGATGGTAATACTGTCACCGACTGGATGGAACAGGAACGTGAACGGGGTATTACAATCACGTCTGCTGCAACGACTTGCTATTGGACTCAGAAAGACGATGGGGTTGAAAAACTGTTCACTGGTATCGCTCATCGTATCAACATTATTGATACCCCTGGGCATGTTGATTTCACTGCGGAAGTGGAGCGCTCCATGCGTGTTCTCGACGGCGCAGTTGCGGTATTTTGCGGTGTGGCTGGTGTTCAGCCCCAGTCCGAGACGGTTTGGCGCCAGGCGACCAAGTATAATGTTCCCCGTATCGCGTTCGTCAATAAGATGGACCGTATTGGGGCGAACTTTGAGAATGCCGTCGCTGAAATGCGCAAAAAGCTTGGTGCTTATGCCTACCCGGTCGTTATTCCGATCGGCAAAGAAGATTTCCTCAAGGGTGTGATCGACATCGTCAGCGAAAAAGCCATTATTTATGATGATGGTGATACGATCGGTCTGAATTATCATGTCACGGACGTTCCTGAAGAACACAAGGAACGAGTTGCCGCAGCCCGTGCGGAATTGATCGATGCGATCTCCAACAAGGATGATTTAATTGCTGAGTTGGTCATTGAAAACAAACCGATTTCGGTTGCGGTGCTGAAGAACGCGATTCGGCGGCTTACCTGCAAGATCGAATTAGTCCCGGTCCTTTGCGGTTCGGCGTTCAAGAAAAAAGGGGTCCAACCCCTTGTCGATGCAGTCATCGATTACTTGCCTTCACCGCTGGATATTCCTCCCGCAGTCGGCTTGGAGCCGGGAAACGAGACGAATAAGATTGAAGTGCCCTCTGATGACAACGGAAAATTCTGCTCCTTGGCGTTCAAGCTCTGGACGGATCCGTTTGTAGGAAAACTTATTTTCTTCCGTGTTTATAGCGGTCAGCTCAAGAAGGGTGACACCATTTACAATCCGCGCACGCGGAAACGCGAACGCGTTAGCCGTGTCATGATGATTCAGGCTGACAAGCGAATCGACGTGGAAACAACTTTTGCCGGCGACATTGCCGCGCTGGTTGGTCTTCGCAATATTACGACAGGAGATACGCTTTGCGACGAAAACTTCGATATCATCCTGGAACCTCCGACCTTTCCTGAGCCTGTCATTTCGATGGCTGTGGAACCGAAAACGAAGCAGGATCGTGAAAAAATGGGTGAAGGATTGCAGCGTCTTGCTGAAGAAGATCCAACATTCCGTTGCTTTACCAACGAAGAAACTGGACAGCTTATTATCGCGGGAATGGGTGAGCTTCACCTGGAAATCATCCGTGATCGTTTGTTCCGTGAATTTAAGGTTGAGGCTAATTCCGGCGCGCCTCAGATTGCGTACCGTGAAACGATTACGAAAGCGGCCGAAGGCGAAGGCAAGTTCATTCGTCAGTCCGGTGGACGCGGTCAATATGGCCATGCTCTTGTCACAATCCAGCCGAACGAACGAGGCAAGGGAATCGAAGTCGAGAATAAAATTGTCGGCGGTGCTATTCCAAAGGAATACATCCCGGCTGTGATCGACGGTGTCGAAGAAGCTATCAAGGGTGGTGTTATGGCCGGTTATCAGATGGTTGATGTCAAAGTCCAGGTGGTGGATGGCAGCTTCCACGAAGTCGATTCGAACGAATTGGCATTCAAAATGGCGGGTATTTTCGCCTTTAAAGATGCTTGTAAGAAAGCATTTCCGATACTTCTGGAACCGATCATGAAGGTCGAGGTGACCACACCTGATGAATATCAGGGAGATCTTTTGGGCGATTTGAACCGCCGCCGCGGCCGTATTATCAGCATCGAGAATAAAAACAATTCCACGATACTGTTTTCCGAAGTTCCGCTTGCGGAAATGTTCGGATACGCCACAGCGATTCGCTCCCTTTCCAAGGGCCGCGCTGCTTACTCCATGGAGCCGTTCTCCTTCGAGCAAGTGCCCGCGAGCATTGTTGCAACCATTATGGATACCGTGAAAGTGAAACCCTCACGCACTTAGTCGATTTAAAATAACCTATTGTTCTTTGTTATGGCCGGACAACGCATACGCATTCGCCTTAAGGCATATGACCATCGTGTCATAGATCAGTCTGCTCACGATATCGTCGAAACCGTTAAACGGACCGGCGCTCGCGTGGCAGGACCGATTCCACTTCCAACCCGTATCGAACGTTTCACTGTGTTGCGTTCTCCGCATTCCGACAAGAAGTCTCAGGAGACTTTCGAACAGCGGACCCACAAACGACTGCTGGACATTATTGAGCCGACTGCCAAAACGGTCGACGAACTCAAGAAATTGAACCTGCCTGCCGGCGTCGACATTACCATTAAGATTTGAAGGTTTTATGATTGGCTTGCTCGGAAAGAAATTAGGACAAACCCGCGTTTACGACGCCAAGGGCAATTTGGTTCCCGTAACCATTGTGCTCGCCGGACCGAATCGCGTGCTTCAACTCAAAACGGTCGAAAACGACGGTTACAAAGCCGTCCAACTCGGCTTCGATTCCCAAAAGGAGAGTCGGCTCAGCAAAGCAGAACTCGGTCATTTGAAGAAGACCGGTGCTCCTGGCTTGCGTCATTTAGGCGAATTTCGCGATTTCACGCTCGATTTGAAAGCTGGTGATGTGATCGGTGCGAGCATTTTCGCGCAAGGCGATTTTGTCGATGCGATCGGATACACCAAGGGCAAAGGTTTTGAAGGTGTAGTTAAACGCCATCATTTCGCGGGCGGTGACATGACTCACGGAGCCAAGGGCTGGCATCGTCGTAGCGGCGCCATCGGTCAACGCTTGTTTCCTGGAACGGTTATGCGGGGAATGAAAATGCCCGGTCACATGGGCCAGGTTCGCCGAACTACCCAAAACCTTGAGATTATGCAGGTGCGTGATGCTGATAATCTGCTCTTGATCCGTGGTGCGATCCCGGGTGCGAACGGCGACTACGTCGTAATTCGCGAAGCGAAGAAGCTCCCGAAGAAAGCAACCGCTGCCCCAGCCGCAAAAAAATAAATTTGAGACGCAATGAAGCTGACTGTTAAAGATATCAAGGGCAATGCCCAGGGAGAAGTCGATTTCGACTTTCCTGAGGTCGAATCCGGAAAAGGGAACCAGGCCGTGCATGACGTCGTCGTCGCTTATCAAGCGGCGCAACGGAGCGGCACTGCGTGCACAAAGAACGTCGGAGACGTTAACGGGACAAACAAGAAGCCTTGGCGTCAAAAAGGCACCGGTCGCGCCCGCGCTGGTTCGTTTGCGTCGCCTCTGTGGCGTGGCGGCGGTGTGGTCTTCGGTCCGAAGCCCCGTTCTTACCGTAAAACGGTTACCAAAAGCACACGCTACCTTGCACTGCGCAAAGCGTTGGGCGAACGACTGAAAGCCGGCGATGTGATCGTTATCGACGATTTCAAATTGGAAACCCCCAAGACCAAAGGATTTCTCAGCTTCCTCCTCGCTTTGGAAATTGATGGCACCGCGCTCCTGGTTTCAGGTGAGCCAAATAAGAATTTAAGTCTCGCTTCGCGGAATGTTCCATTGGTGCAACTCACAACTGCCACCGATCTGAACACCTACGAAGTCGTGCGTTACGACAAACTGATCTTCACCCGGACCGCTCTGGAAAAGCTTCAGGAACGCCTCAAAAACGACTGAACCAATAAACCATGAAAGCTTTTGACGTTATCAAAACGGTTCGCTTGACAGAAAAGGGAACCAGCCAGGGTGAGAAGTTCAACCAATACACGGTTGTGGCGGATCGCCGGGCAAACAAGATTCAGATTCGGCAGGCCGTGCAGGAATTATTTCAAGTGAAAGTCTTGCGGGTCAATACTCTGAATGTCCGCGGTAAAGCGCGTCGGCAACGCACTGCCCAGGCCGGCAATGCTCCGGATTGGAAAAAGGCTTTGGTTACCTTAAAAGAGGGCGACAAGATCAGTCTGACCTAAACGATTTGCACCTATGCCAGTAAGACACTTTAGACCATTAACTCCCTCGACGCGATACATCACGATCGCGTCGTATGAGGAGATTACCAAACGCAAACCGGAGAAGAGCCTGGTTTTCACTCGGAAAAAAACCGGTGGACGCAATTGCTACGGACGAGTCACGAGCCGTGGTATTGGTCGCGGAAACAAGCAAAAGATCCGTAACGTCGATTTCAAGCGGACACGCCACGGTGAAGTGGCAAATGTGATCGCGATTGAATACGATCCCCGCCGCAGTGCCCGGCTGGCCTTGCTCGAGTATCCGGATAAAACCCGCACTTATATTTTGGCCCCGAATGGCATCCAAGTGGGTGCCAAGGTTGTCAGCGGCGACGCTGCCCCTCCTGACCTCGGAAATTCGCTCCGATTGAAGAGCATTCCGATTGGTATTTCGATCCACAATTTGGAAATGATCCCAGGGCGCGGCGCACAGATGGTGCGATCAGCGGGTGGCGAAGCAACCCTGATGTCTCGCGACGAAGGTTACGCTCAAGTTCGCCTTCCTTCAGGCGAAATTCGCCGGATTAATGAGAATTGCTTTGCAACCATCGGTCAGGTTGGCAATACCGAACACGAGAATGTGGTGCTCGGAAAGGCCGGTCGTGCTCGTCACCGCGGGATTCGTCCTTTGAGCCGTGGTGTTGCGAAGAACCCGGTGGATCATCCAATGGGTGGTGGTGCAGGTAAGACTTCTGGTGGTGGTCACCCGGTCACTCCGTGGGGTGTGATTACGAAGGGTTATAAGACCCGTAAGAAGTTCAAAGATTCTAACCGTTTTATCGTTGCCCGCCGTGATGGCCGGCCAATGAAGCAGAAGTAAGTTATGGGACGTTCCATTAAAAAAGGGCCATTCGTTGAGCCCCATTTGCTCGAGAAAATCGCGAAACTCAACGCGGTCAGCTCCAAAAAGCCGATCAAGACGTGGTCTCGCCGATCAATGATAACGCCTGAATTTGTCGGGCACACCTTCAACGTGCATAACGGGAAGGTTTTTAACCCGGTATTCGTCACGGAGAACATGGTGGGGCACCGCTTGGGCGAATTTTCGCTGACGCGAACGTTCAAGAAACACGGCGCACACACCGCGAAGGCGGAAGCCAAGTAGGACCTATGGAAGTACAATCAATCACCCGAAATGTGCGCATGTCGGCGCAGAAAATGCGCGAGGTCGTTCGCCAGATCCAGGGACTCCCTGCTCAAAAGGCGGCGGCTGTGCTCGCCGTGACTCCGCGCAAATCAGCGCGCCTGGTTGCCAAGACTTTGAAATCGGCCATAGCGAATGCCGAAAACAACAAGGGCGTTCGCCCCGAAACACTTTGGGTAAAGGAAGCAGTCGCGGGAACAGCCACGACGCTCAAACGGGTGCAGCCAAAAGCGCGCGGTTCCATGGGACCCATCTTGAAGCGCTACTGCCATATTAAAATTGTCGTGTCTGATAGCTAAGTTATGGGCCAGAAAACTAATCCAACAGGTTTCCGCATCGCCGTCACGAAAGACTGGCGTTCGAAATGGTATTCCGACAAAAAAGAATTTGGGAAGCTCCTCGCCGAGGATCGAAAGATCCGCGAGATTCTTAAGAAGAAGCTCGAATCCGCTTCCGTGCCGAAAATTCAGATCGAGCGAGCGGCCACACGTTGCCGTATCACTATTTTCACTGCTCGCCCCGGTGTGGTTATCGGTCGCAAGGGCGCCGAAATCGACAAGCTCAAGGAAGAATTGGGCAAGATGACCGGCAAAGAAATTTACGTGGATATCCAGGAAGTCAAAACGCCTGAAATCGACGCTCAGCTAGTCGCGGAAAATATCGCTTTGCAGTTGGAGCGCCGTATTTCCTTCCGCCGCGCCATGAAGAAGGCGGTTCAGGTCGCCATGGATTTTAAAGCGGACGGAATCAAAGTTCGCTGTGCCGGCCGGTTGGGTGGCGCTGAGTTGGCGCGTGTTGAAACGTATCACGAAGGCCGGGTGCCGTTGCACACGCTTCGCGCAAATATCGATTATGGGTTTGCCGAGGCCAGCACGGTTTATGGTAAACTCGGAATCAAATGTTGGATTTGCAAGGGTGAACACAAGCCTGAGAAATCCGAAGCGACCTCCGGTCGCACTGAAACTGCGCCTCAACCCATTGGCGCTGCGTCCTAAACAATTTTTAAGTTAAGAAGATCGAGGATTTGTTATGGCTATGATGCCCGCCAGAGTTAAGTACCGCAAAATGCAGCGCGGTCACCGTACCGGGATTGCTTCCCGAGGTAATTCCGTCGCCTTTGGTGAATACGGATTGCAGGCGCTTGAGCGTTGCTGGATGGATACCAAGCAGATAGAGGCTGCACGTGTTGCCATCACCCGCTATATGAAGCGCCGTGGAAAGGTCTGGATTCGAATTTTTCCAGATAAATCCTACACCAAGAAGCCGCTCGAAGTCCGAATGGGTACGGGTAAGGGCGGTGTCGAATCCTGGGTGGCGGTTATCCGGCCCGCGTGTGTGTTGTTTGAAGTGGACGGCGTGACCGAAGCGGTCGCTCGTGAATCAATGCGCCTGGCGGCCGATAAGCTGCCGATCCGCACCAAGTTCATCTCGCGTCACAAGCTTGCTTAAGGTTTATGAAGAAGTCCGAAAAGAAATCTCAATTTAAGGATATGACGCCGACGGAGCTTTCCGCGAAGAGTCGCGATCTGCGCCAGGAGCTATTCAACCTCCGCTTGCAACAGGCCAGCAGTCAGTTGGAAAAGCCCGGACGCTTGCGCGAAATACGTCGCGAAGTGGCTCGGTTGGAAACCCAAATGTCTGTCCTGCGTAATAAGGCCGCTTAACCTAATTTGCTTATGTCAGAAACGATTATCACGCGGACCCACCGCAAAGAACGCACGGGCGAAGTCGTCTCCAACAAGATGACCAAGACCATTGTGGTGCGCGTCGAGAGGCGCTTCCGTCACCCTGAATTTAAAAAAGTCGTGACCCAATACAACAAGTTTTACGCACACGACGAAAAGGGGGAGGCCAAAGTCGGCGATCGCGTCCGTATCCAGGAAACGCGCCCTCTTTCAAAGCTGAAAAGCTGGCGTTTGGTGGAAGTTGTGGAGAAAAACACGGATGCTGCTCCAGTGGCCGCTTGATTTAACGAGGATTTATGTTACAGATTCGCTCCATTTTAGATGTTGCCGATAATACCGGCGCAAAGCGCGCCGCCGCTATTGGTGTCATCGGCCGGAACCAGCGTTATGCGCGGATCGGCGACATTATTAAGGCCCATATTAAAGAGGCCACTCCGGACGGTACGGTCAAAAAGGGCGAAGTCGTCAATGCCGTGATCGTTCGGACCCGCAAAGCGATCCGTCGTGAGGATGGTTCGTATTTGCGCTTTGATAACAACGCGATCGTGATCATCGATAAGGAAAACAATCCGCGCGGCACCCGTATTTTCGGGCCCGTGGCGCGCGAATTGCGTGATAAGAAGTTCATGAAAATTATTTCGCTGGCGCCCGAAGTCATTTGAGTTATGCCGAAAAGACATGTAAAAAAGGGCGACGAAGTCGTCGTAATCGCTGGAACTGAACGCGGCAAACGCGGCAAGATCATCAGCATTTTGACCGGGAACGATCGCGTGATCGTTGAGGGCATCAAGATGATCAAGCGCCATACTCGCAAAAACCAGGCGAACCCGAATGGGGCAATCATCGAGCGTGAAGGCTCAATTCATTTGTCCAACGTGGTTCGTGCGGAGAAATTTGATGCTAAAGCGGCTCGTCGTGGTACGGCTGCACCGGCTAACAGCTAGGATTTGGAATGAAAGCAAGACTTTATCAGAAATACGTTGATAATGTTCGGCCCGCTTTAATGGAAAAGCGGAAGTACGGAAACGTGCATGAAGTGCCGAAGATCGAGAAGATCGTTATCAACATGGGTGTAAGCGCATCGCTTGAAAAAGGCGCGGTCGAAGATGCCACCAAGGATTTGACAATGATTACCGGGCGTAAACCGGTGATTAACAAGGCGCGCAAGAGCATCGCGAACTTCAAGTTGCGCGAAGGCCAATCGATCGGCTGCCATGTAACACTGCGCCGGGATGTGATGTATGAGTTCTTCGACCGATTGGTCGCAGCCGCTCTCCCTCGTATTCGTGATTTTCGCGGTGTGTCGAGCCGTTCGTTCGACGGACGTGGCAATTACTCTCTCGGCATCTCGGATCAAACGATTTTTCCGGAAGTTGAATTGGACAAGATTAAGCGGCAGCAAGGTATGGATGTCACGATTGTGACCAGCGCCAAATCGAATGAAGAGGCCCTTGATTTGCTAAAAATGATGGGCATGCCCTTCGCTGAAGGACGATAACCAATAGATATATGGCAAAAGCATCCTGGATGGAGCGCGAGAAGAAAAAGCGCGAAACAGTTAAAAAGTACGCCGCTCTGCGCGCCGAATTGAAAGCCAAGCGCGACTACGCTGGTTTGTCGAAACTGCCCCGCAATGCGAGCCCTACCCGCGTGACCAACCGTTGCGCGGAGAGCGGTCGCCGTCATGGTTACATGCGGAAGTTCGCCTGCTCACGTATGGTTTTCCGCGAATCCGCGCTCAACGGTTTGATCCCGGGCGTAACCAAAGCAAGCTGGTAATATGACAGATCCAATCGCAGACATGCTCACACGCATCCGCAATGCCAACCAGGCATTGATTCCGGAAATCGAGATGGGCCATTCGAAAATGAAGGAGAGCATCGCTCGCATCCTCAAGAAAGAGGGTTATGTGAACGACTTTTCCATCGAGGGCAAGACGCTCAAGAAATTGAAGCTCAAGCTCAAATATCAGGGCCGCAAAGGGATTATTGAGGGCCTGCGCCGTGTCAGCACTCCAGGGCTGCGTCGATACGTCGCCGCGACTGAAATTCCTCGTGTCCTCGGTGGCATGGGTGTGGCTATTGTCTCGACACCGCGTGGTGTGATGACGGGTTTGGAAGCGCGCAAAGCAAACGTCGGCGGTGAATTGCTCTGCTTCATCTGGTAAGAATTTAAGGTTTAGCTATGTCAAGAATTGGAAAACAACCGGTTGTAATTCCGGCGAAAGTCAAGGTCGAGGTCAAGGGCCAAACGGTGTTCATCGAGGGGCCAAAAGGCAAACTCGATTTTCAACTGCCGCGCCGGACGACCGTCGCCGTCGCGAATAATCAATTGGTGGTGAGTCGTGCCGGCGAAGATGCCGAATCGAAATCGCTGCATGGTTTGAGCCGGTCGATCATCAACAATATGGTCAAGGGCGTCAGCGATGGCTTCGTCAAGAAACTTGAAATCCAGGGCGTCGGTTTTAAAGCGGCGGTCCAGGGCAAAGTCATAAATCTCACATTGGGTTATTCTCATCCACTCAACTATGCGATTCCCGATCAGATCAAGGTGACTGTCGATGAGAATACGAAGTTGACCATTGAAGGGCCCAACAAACAGGTGGTAGGCCAGGTGGCCGCTGAAATTCGGAGTTATTATCCTCCCGAGCCTTATAAAGGCAAAGGTGTGCGTTACTCCGATGAGAAAGTCATCCGCAAGGAAGGCAAGACCGTCCAATAATTTTCGGAATTTAATAACTAATTGGTCACGGCAAAATCCGTGGTCCTTATACGATGAGAACAGAAAAAAAGCAGAAGTTACGTCAATTACGCCGTTGGCGTATCCGGAAAAAAGTAACCGGTACGAACACGCGTCCCCGCATGGCCGTGCTCTTCACAGGCAAAAACATTTATGTCCAGTTCATCGACGATCTGGCCAGAACGACGTTGGCGGCAACTTCGACTTTATCTAAATCGATTGGCGAGACCGAAAAGGTCGCGGCAAACGTGGCAGGTGCGAAACGAGTCGGATCGTTGGCTGCGGAAGTGGCAAAGTCCAAAGGCATCAGCAAGGTCGTTTTCGACCGAGCCGGCGCCCGTTATCACGGAAAGCTAAAGGCTCTGGCGGATGCTGCTCGCGAGGGCGGATTACAATTTTAACTAAGATTAGGAGAAGATTATTGTGGCAGAAATAACCAAGAGCGGTCCTCAGGATGCCGGTGCGGCCAGCGCTCCGAGCACCGGTGCGGGCCCCGGCAGCAGCGGTCCAGGCAGTTACTCTAGCGGTGGAGGAGGGGGCGGTGGTGGATATCGCGGCGGCGGCGGAGGTGGTGGCGGCGGATTCCGCGGCGGTGGCGGCGGTCGTGGCCCGCGACGTGGTCGTGAGCAGGAAGCAATCACCGATCGCGATGGTAATGAGCTGACTGAAAAGGTCGTTTTCATCAATCGCTCATCAAAAGTCGTAAAGGGCGGACGTCGCTTTAGCTTTAGTGCTCTCGTTGTCGTCGGAGACAAGCGTGGCCGGGTCGGGATCGGTCTCGGCAAGGCTGGCGAAGTCGCTGATGCCATTCGCAAAGGTGGCGAAGATGCCAAGGCACGCATGGAAGGTGTATCTCTGAAAGATAGCACCATACCTCATGAAGTTCTTTCCAGTTACGGTGGTGCGCGCATCTTGCTGCGTCCGGCGTCGCCCGGGACTGGTATTATTGCTGGTAAAACTGTACGCGCTGTCGTCGAATCGGCTGGCGTTAAGGATATTCTGACTAAATCGCTCGGTTCGAAAAATGCGGCAAACGTCGCTAAAGCGACCCTGGCTGCGCTCCAACAGCTTCGCTTGCGCGAGCAAATTTATAAAGGCCGCGGTCTGACTGTTCGGGTTCGTACCAAAGGTCAAGTTATTCCTGCTGCGCCGACGGCTCCTGTTGCGGTTGCTGCTCCTGCCACTAATTAATTTTTATGCGTTTACACAATCTTAAACCGAACGTTGGCGCCAAACATCGGCGGAAACGCTTGGGTCAAGGTGAATCCAGCGGCCACGGCAAAACCAGCGGACGCGGTGGTAAAGGGCAATCGGCCCGCTCCGGAAGTTCAATTCGTCCCGGATTTGAAGGCGGCCAGATGCCTTTGATTCGCCGAATTCCAAAACGTGGTTTTAATAATGCCCGTCATACGACTTCCTATGTTCCGGTGAACCTGGATTCGTTAAATAAATTTGACGATGGAGCTCGCGTCGACGAAGCCGCGTTGCGCAGCCTTGGCATTGCCAATGGTCCCGGCGACGGAATCAAGATTCTTGGGGGTGGGGAACTCAAAAAGAAGTTAACTGTCAGCGCTCACGCTTTCAGTGCCTCTGCCAAGTCAAAAATCGAGGGTTTGGGTGGTGTTTGCGAAATCGCAACGAGATCAAAGGCCGTTTAAGGATTTCGCCGCATGTTTGCTGCCATTGCCAATACATTCTCGAATTGCTTCAAGATCCCGGAGCTGAAATCCAGGATCATTTTCACCCTGCTGATGCTTGCGCTCTGTCGTGTGATCGCATTCGTTCCCGTGCCCGGGCTTGATGCCAGTGCACTGAACGAGTGGTTCAAGCATAACAGCGGTCAGATGAGCGGTTCGGTCGTTGGAATGTATAGTTTGTTCACGGGGGGAGCCATGCGCAAGTGCGCCATCGGCGCACTCGGCATCATGCCTTACATCACCGCAAGCATCATCATTCAATTGTTAAGCGCGGTGTTGCCGGGTTTGAGCAAGCTCTCGCGGGAAGAGGGTGGTCGGGCAAAGATCATTCAGTTCGGCCGTTATTTAACGGTCCTGCTGTGTCTCGGACACGGAACGCTGATGACTCTCGGCTGGGAAAACCCATCGAGCCTCTTCAACGGCTTCGTTGGACACCTGGTCGTGCCGGGGCAGAATATATGGTTTTATCGAATCCAGACGATTTTGGTGCTGACTACTGGCACGATGTTGTTGATGTGGATTGGTGAACAGATTACCGAGCGCGGTATTGGCAACGGTATCTCCCTAATCATCACAATTGGTATTATCGCAGACTTGCCGATGGCCGGACAGGCCTTATGGGAAGGTTTTTTCCCGCCGGAAGGAGTTGAGGCGCAATACACGATTTTCCACGGAATCGGGCTCTTTTTGCTCTTGCTTGCGGTGGTTGCCGGGGTTATTGCAGTCACGCAGGCGCAACGCAAGATTCCTGTGCAATACGCTCAGCGCGCCGTCGGTCGGAAGGTTTACGCGGGTTCAAGTTCCTTCATGCCGCTCCGGGTTAACTACGCCGGGGTAATGCCGATCATTTTTGCTCAGGCCATCCTGATGTTCCCTTCATTGATCCTTGAGCGATTAGGAGCACTAACGCACGTTAAGCTCTTCACGGAGATGGCGACAAATTTGAATCGCGGACATTGGCTCTACTATTTGCTCTATACGTTGATGATCTTGTTTTTCTCCTATTTCTGGGTGGCTACCCAATTTAACGAGATCCAGATCTCAGATGACCTCAAGAAATATGGCGGTTATATTCCGGGTGTGCGCCCGGGGCAGGCGACCAGCGATTATTTGCATCGCACAATGAGTCGAATTACTTTGGCGGGTGCGATCTTTTTGACCTTGATCGCACTGATTCCCCAGGTGATGGGCCAGGTGTTCCACATTAACCAATACGTTTCGCAGTTTTTTGGCGGGACGAGTATGTTGATTACCGTTGGTGTTTTGTTGGATACGATGCGCCAGATGGAAACACACCTTCTGATGCGGCATTACGACGGCTTCCTGAAAAAGGGGCGGCTTAAGGGCCGATTCTAACGTCCTTCCGGCGAAAGACTGGCGGGTCCGCTATGCTTTCATTGGAGACGGCTTTGAGTTCATGATCGTTTTGAAGAATGAACGGGATATCGAGGCCATGCGAGTGGCGGGGACGGCGGCTGGAACGGTTTTGGATGAGGTGGCGATGTTTATCGCTCCCGGCGTAAGCACCCGGGAAATTGACCTATATGCTGCGTCAAGGATCAAGCAGCATGGTGGAAAGAGTGCATTTTTAGGGTATCGGAAATATCCGGACCATGTTTGCATTTCGGTGAACGAAGAAGTGGTGCATGGATTGGCCACGGAACGGCGTGTGCAGTTTGGGGATATTGTAAGTTTGGATGTTGGGGTGGTAGTGAATGGCTATATCGGTGATACGGCGCGGACGGTGGCGGTCGGTGGTTGTGATTTATTGTCGCAAAAACTGATTGATGTTACGGAAAAAGCGTTGTATGAAGGCATAGCTCAAGCTGTTGCCGGCAATCGCGTAGTTGATATTTCGCGCGCCATCCAGACGTACGTGGAAGTTAATGGATTTAGTGTAGTGCGGGAATTTGTCGGTCATGGCGTCGGTAAAAGGATGCATGAAGAGCCGCAAATCCCTAATTTTGTGGATGGAAAGTCGTCCCCAAAATTGCGGGCCGGAATGACCCTGGCGATCGAGCCGATGGTTAATGCGGGTCGGCCCGAAGTGCAGATTTTGAGTGATGGCTGGACGGTGGTGGCCCGGGATGGGAAACCTTCCGCACACTTTGAACATACAGTATTAATAACTGAGAAAGAACCGGAAATTTTAACGTGGCCAGAGAAGAGGCAATCTTCGTTGAAGGCCGGGTAGTGGAAGTTCTCCCGAATACGATATTTCGGGTGGAGCTTCCAAATGGCCATCGAATTCTGGCGCATATGTCGGGGAAAGTTCGATTGAACTTCATCCGATTAAGCCTGGGTGATAAAGTAACAGTGGAAATGTCGCCTTACGATTTGTCGAAGGGTTGCATTACGATTAGCGATTAAAAGATAGACACATGAAAGTACGCGCATCAGTAAAGAAGCTTTGCGAGCATTGCAAGATTGTCCGCCGTAAGGGGGTCATACGCGTCATTTGTTCAAATGCGCGGCACAAACAACGTCAAGGTTAATAGTTTATGGCAAGAATTTTAGGTGTTGATATTCCCGGCGAAAAGCGCATCGATATCGCGCTCCGCTACATTTACGGCATTGGTCCAGTGAACGCCCGGGCGGTTATCGCCAAGGCGGGCATTGATCCTTCAATCCGCGCAAAGAATCTGGACGAGCAGCAGATGTCCCAGATCGTGCACGCGATCCAGGAAGGCAAATATGTGATCGAAGGCGATCTGCGCCGGGAACTGGGTATGAACTTGAAACGCCTTCAGGGTATCAAGTCTTACCGCGGCATCCGTCACTTGCGCGGATTGCCAGTTCGTGGCCAGCGCACTCAAACCAACGCCCGCACCCGTAAAGGGCCGCGTAAGACGGTCGGCGTGCAGCGCAATCCGAATGCCAAGACCGGCATCCATTAATTCATTTACAATCAAGAAAGTTTAAAGGTTCACATGGCTGACGAAACAAAACCCAAAAAAGCGGCTGCGAAAAAAGAGCCCAAGGCGGAATCCGCTGCTGCTCCTGCCGGTGCTGCCGCTCCTGAAGCGGGCGCTGCCGAGCCCAAGCCCAAAACCAAGAAGGGCGCTGCTGCTGCCGCCGGCGCACCCGGTGCTCCTGCCGCGGAAGGTGCTGCTGGCGCCCCGGCGATTGCTGCCGCCGCCACTGCGCCGACTGCCGCTGAGCTCCTTGGCGAAGACGCGAATGCCAAGAAGATCGTCAAAGCCAAAGGTTCCAAGAACATCAGCGTTGGGATCGCCAACATACTTGCTACCTTTAACAACACGCAGGTGACTATCACCGACATGCACGGGAATATCCTGGGCTGGTCGAGTGCGGGCCGCGTTGGTTTCAAGGGTTCACGCAAGAGCACCGCTTTTGCGGCTCAGCAGGTCGCACAGGATGCCGCCCGTCAGGCGATGTCTCACGGAATGCGCGAAGTTGAAATCAAAGTCAAAGGCCCTGGATCCGGTCGTGAATCCGCGATTCGCGCTCTGCAGGCGATTGGCCTGGAAATCACGGCAATCAAAGATGTCACCCCGATCCCTCACAATGGTTGCCGCCCTCGCAAAAAGCGCCGCGTTTAATTTTTAATACTGATTTTTTATGGCTCGTTATACTGGACCACGTCTCCGCATCAGCCGCCGTTTCGGCGTGCCGATTTTCGGTGCATCAAAATATTTAGAACGCAAGAATTACGGCCCGGGTATGCACGGACCGAAATCGCGCCGCAAACATACCGATTACGCCTTGGGGCTCATCGAAAAGCAGAAATTGCGCTATTTCTATGGCCTCATGGAAAAGCAATTTCGCGGTGTTTATGAAAAGGCGCTCAGCCGCCGTGGTATTACTGGCGAAACGATGTTGCAGATCCTCGAGACACGCCTCGATAACGTGGTGTATCACCTCGGTTTCGGCTCCACCCGTTCCGCGGCGCGCCAGATGGTTGCGCACGGTCACATCCGCGTAAATGGCCGCAAGGTAAACATTCCTTCCTACAGTCTCAAAGTGAACGATATCGTCGAGACCAAGGATACGAACGTCTCCAAGCAGATGGCCACAAAAGGCATGGAAATCTCCACGAGCCGGTCGGTTCCCGATTGGATTTCGTTGGATCGTACCGGCCTCAAAGGCACCATCCTCCGTTTGCCCGCGCGCGACGATATCCAACCCATCGCAAACGAGCAGGCTGTAGTCGAATTTTATTCCCGATAAACACAATACGTCTCCCTCAGCGGAGACAAAACGATTACACGGGCCGTTCCTGATTCGGGAATAACCAGAACGGCCAGATTAAAATCGTTAGAAAGAAGAAGAGAAATATGGCAGTACGTTTAGGTCGGTTCGAAATGCCGAAGCGGTTGACGAAAGAAGACACCACCGCAACGGATACATACGCGAAATTCTTTGCTGAACCGTTTGAGCCCGGATACGGGCACACGATTGGCAATTCAATTCGCCGGGTTTTGCTCTCCTCGCTTGAAGGCGCGGCGATCACCTCGATCAAAGTGGATGGTGCAATGCACGAATTCACCATCATCGAAGGTGTCGTCGAGGACATGACGGACATCATCCTTAACCTGAAGAAAATCCTCTTCAAGTCGCAACCCCGCGAACCACAGACCCTCATGATTTCGGTGAACAAAGAGGGTGCTGTTACCGCCGGTGATATCAAGTTGAATCCCGGAATGGAAGTCGTGAATCCCAAGCAGCTCATCTGCACACTCGATAAGAAAAAGAAATTCGAGATGGAACTCGAAGTCAAAGTGGGACGTGGATTCCTTCCTGGTGACGAAAACAAGAAGCCGGATCAGGCGATCGGTGTGGTTGCGATCGACTCTTTGTTTTCTCCTGTGACACGCGTTCGCTATGCAGTGGAAAGCGCTCGCGTTGGTCAGCGGACCGATTACGACCGTTTGCTTTTGGAAGTCTGGACCGATGGCCGCATCTCTCCCGATGACGCCCTGACCCAGGCCTCTGCGATTCTGCAACATCACCTCGATGTGTTTGTCGGCTACGACAAGAACGCTGTTGAATTCGAAGAGGTTGCTGATAAGCAGGACGATGAGCGCGCTCGCCAGCGCAAGCTGCTGAACATGAGCGTCAATGAAATCGAGCTCAGTGTTCGCGCTGCAAACTGCCTGAACAATGCGAACATCACGACCGTGGGTCAACTCGCACTCAAAACCGAAGCGGAAATGTTGAAATACCGCAACTTTGGCAAGAAATCTCTCAACGAAATCAAAGAAAAGCTTACCAGCTTGAATCTGTCCTTGGGCATGAATATCGATCCGGCTTTGCTGGACGCGCCTAAAGAAGATAAGAGCATTTAGCGCCCAGGAGTTCCCATGCGACATTTAAAACGAACCGCAAAATTAGGCCGCACATCTTCGCATCGTACCGCGATGCTCGCGAACATGGTGTGCAGCCTGATTGTCCACAAACGTATCACAACCACTGTGGCCAAAGCCAAAGCGGCCCGTTCCGTGGCTGAAAAGATGGTTACGCTCGGAAAGAGCGGCACCATTCATGACCGCCGTCTTGCTGCTGCTCGTTTGCATCAGGAAGATGCCGTGCGCATCCTTTTCAACGAGATCGCTCCTTCGCAGAAAGACCGCAAGGGCGGTTATACCCGCATCGTCAAGATGTTGCCTCGCGAAGGCGACGCAGCGGAAGTTGCGATTTTGGAATGGGTTGACCTCGGTGCTGTAGCCGCTGCCGCTCCCGCAACGGATGCCGCCGCTGAAGCCAAACCGGCCGAGCCAGCACCTTCCGAGAACAAGTAATTCTGACTCTGTTTAATCAAAGACCCGCTGTGCAAACGGCGGGTCTTTTTTTATCTGCGCATTTAATGGGGGTACCGCTGCCTTTTGGTGCGCTGCTTCAAGTTTAACTTTGAACTTTGCCGCGTGGAACGTATTCTCCGCCGCAGTGTTAAACGTTCCATGGGCCTCCATTTCAGCGGCGACGCGCGCTTGCGCGGTTTACGGGCATCCGATCAAGCATTCGGCCTCTCCGGCTATGCAGAACGCCGGTATCGAACAGCTAAAACTGAACTGGCGTTACCTTGCATTCGATGTTGTCCCCGAAGATTTGCGGAATGCGATTAGTGGAGCGAAGGCGATGAAGTTCATCGGCCTTAATTTAACTGTTCCGCACAAGCTTTTGGCTGTCAGCCTGGTTGATATCCTGGATGAATCGGCCGCAACCTGGGGGGCTGTCAACACCATCCGATTTGAGGCTCGCGTCGGATCCGAATGGATCCCGCTTGCAAACCTGGAGCCGGATTGTGAGGGTGCAATCCGGGCGCACGGATTTAACACTGATGCCGCCGCCATCATTCGAGCACTTCGGGAAGATCTCGGTCTAAGCCTCGAAGGTGCATGCGTGCTTGTCCTTGGTGCCGGAGGAGCGGGACGAGTCGCATCGCTCAAGCTGGCGGACTCCGGGGTTCGCACCCTTTGGCTGGTGAATCGCACTCAGGATAAATCGGAAACTCTCGCCGCGGAGATCCGGCAGCGTTATCCAAACGTAAACGTTTCAGTTGGCTACCCATCAGTCACCGTCGATTTAATTCTCAATGCGACCTCTCTCGGTCTCCACGAGCAGGATGCTTCACCGATCGATGAAATCGCATATCCGCTCGCCCGATCGAAATGCGTATATGACATGATTTACCGTCCGGCTATGACTCCTTTATTGAAGCGAGCGCATAGCGCGGGCTGCCGGACTGCGAATGGCATGGGAATGCTGTTGTACCAGGGCGCGAAAGCGCTTGAAATCTGGAGTGGCCAGATCGCACCGGTGGCGGCCATGAAGGAAGCATTACGAAAGAATCTTTATGGCGCATAAAAGGGCGTGGGGTTGAATACTTTTAATCCAGATCTTTGGGCGGCGGTACCTTTCCATTTTTGGTCTGGAGTCTTTTTCATTTTTGGAACGATGGTCGGAAGTTTTCTCAACGTCTGTATCCATCGGATGCCTCTCGGAGAAAGTATTGTCAGTCCACCGTCACACTGTCCTCATTGCAAGTATTCAATTCCCTTTTACCTGAATATCCCGCTGGTCACCTGGTTATATTTGCGCGGGAAATGCGCCAACTGCAGAGCGCCCATTTCTTCGCGTTATTTTTTAGTGGAATTGCTCACAGGCGTGGTATTTCTCGCAGCGTGGCTGGCATTCGGTCCGACTTCGGCTCTACTGGCGCTGGCCTATTGCGTGATTCTAGCTGGTTTTATTGCCGCGACTTTCATCGATTTCGCGCACTTTATCATACCTGATGAAATTACCCTCGGCGGAATCGTCGTTGGTTTTCTCTGCTCCCTTGCGGTTCCCGCTTTACATGGTGTCAGCGACCGCGCTGCCGCTTTGCGTTATTCCATGATTGGAATCGCCATCGGTGGCGGCGTTATCTACGGAATACTCCGATTGGGTAAACTTCTCTTTGGCCGCCAGAAATTCGTGCTCGAGCCGAACAGTCGTTTGATTTTCACCGAAAGTGCATTGTTATTGCCCGATCGCGAAATTCCCTATGAGGATATTTTTTATCGGAAATCCGACAAAATCAAGATCACTGCCAGCGAGGTCGAGATGATCGACCGTTGTTATCGCAATGTTCCCGTTTCCCTGACACAAACTGTGCTGACCGTGGGAGACGATATTTTTAAGCCGGAGACAATTCCACATCTTGAGGTCGTCACGAGTGAATTGACGATCCCTCGCGAAGCAATGGGCTTGGGTGATGTTAAGTTCATGGCGGCCATCGGAGCCTTCATTGGCGGCGCCGGGGTTTTCTTCGCTTTGATGTTAAGCGCGATCATCGGATCGATTGTTGGGGTGGGTGCGATTATTATTGGGCGAAAAGAGTGGTCCAGCCGAATTCCCTATGGCCCGTATATCGCAGTAGCCGCAACGATTTGGTTATTTTTGCCCTCTGCTTTTCAAATCGAGTGGCAAAACTATTTGCTTTTCTTCCCCCAGATTTTC
>JAQGOX010000522.1 GCA_028293365.1 Verrucomicrobiales bacterium
CCGGCGTGCAGGATGTTTACTTCGAGGCGAAAGCGTCTGTGCAGGCATTGCTCGACGTACGCGCCGGGAAGAATGTGGAGAAGCTGATTCTCGATCCCGGTTTCGTAATTCATCAGGCAAACCTCAAAGAGATGACCGGGCGCATGTGGGGTGCGAATCCGATCAGGAAATAGTTCCGCCCGTCCACTATGACAGTCTCGAGTGCCGCATCTGTGGAGAGTAGTTCAGTGGCTTTGTTGCGGCGTTTGTTTCTTTCGAATTATCTGGTGCTCGTCTTGACGGTTTTGTTTTTCATATCATTGGCTCCATTCACGCCAGGCTTTGCCAGTGCCAATAACCTGTTGGGTATTCTCGCCTACCTGCTTCCGCTCTTCATCGCCGCGATCGGACTGACGGCAGTCATGATAACCGGAGGTATTGACCTTTCTGTCACTTCGATCATCGCACTCACAAGTGTAGTCGGAGCCCGCATCATGACCGCGGACGGGAGCGGTGGTAGCGCCGCATTCGGTTTGTGCGCCATGATTGGTCTCGGAGTCGCGCTGGGCGCGATGAATGGTTTGACTGTGACGGTCCTGCGGTTACCAGCATTCATTGTAACTCTCGTTTCGATGATGTTCCTCAGCGGTTTCGCCATTTGGCTGACGCAGTCCAAAAATATCGATCAACTTCCCCAGGCATTTCTTCAACTGGGCAAACATCTTCCCTTTGCGCTCACAATCACGGCCGTTCCGGGAATTGCTGTTCATCTGCTCCTGCGAAAAACTGTCTTCGGACGCTGGCTCTATGCTATAGGACAAAACGCGACAACCGCGCATATCTCAGGCATCCCTACGCGACTCATTACTTTCGCCGCATATGTCCTGTCTGGCTTTTGTGCGGCGCTGGCATCTGTGCTTCTTACAGGTCGACTTGAAACCGCCTCACCCGTACTGGGACGTGAAATCCTGCTCGACATTATTGGAGCCACGGTCATCGGGGGCACAAGCCTTTTTGGCGGGCGAGGAACTATTGTGGGAACATTCTTCGGTGTCCTCTTCTTAACGGTGCTCGACAATGCATTGAATCTGCTGAACCTGTCTCAGTTTTCGATCACGATTACCAAAGGCTCCGTCATCCTATTTGCGGCCGTTCTCGATACCATGCGCCAGCGAATCGCTCGCCAGACCGTATGAGCACCCCGTTAGTTCAGTTTTCTGGAATAACGAAGTCTTACTTTGGAGTCGAGGTGCTCAAAAACATCAGCTTTACGCTGCCGGCAGGAAGCATGACGGGACTCGTTGGCGAGAATGGCGCCGGGAAGTCGACGTTGATGAATATTCTTGGTGGCAATGTTGCAGTCGATTCCGGCTCGATATTGCTGAATGGAAAAACATTCGTTCCGTCCACTCCTCAGGAATCGGCGGAGCACGGAATTGCTTTCATCCATCAGGAACTCAATCTCTTTCCGAATCTCACGATCGCCGAAAATCTTTTCCTGACCCGTTTTCCGCGAGCGACCGGATCCCCCTTTATTGACCGGCAAACGATCCACCGTCGCACTTCTGAATTGTTGGCTGAAATCGGACTGGATGTTTCGCCCCAGCGGCTGGTGGAGACGCTTTCGGCTGGTGAACGGCAACTGGTTGAGATCGCCAAGGCGTTAAGCATGGATGCGCGCCTCATCATTTTTGATGAACCAACCACTTCCTTGAGCATTCGTGAAACGGATCGATTATTTGCACTCATCAGCCGATTGCGGGAGAGGAAACTCACGATGATCTACATTTCCCACGCGTTGACCGACGTGCTTCGGCTCTGCGACCGAATCGTCGTTTTGCGGGACGGCGAGATTGCCGGATCAGGTCGTGCTGACGAGTTTACGACGGAGCGGTTGGTCACACTCATGGTGGGGCGCACGATGAATCAGCTCTTCCCAACCCGTAGCGGAAAGCCAACGAACCAAACTTTGCTCGAAGTTTCCGGACTGACCCAACCGGACGTCTTGCGAAATATTTCGTTTACACTTAAGCGTGGCGAAGTCTTAGGATTATCCGGTTTGATGGGTGCGGGACGAACGGAGCTCGCTCGCATTCTTTTTGGTCTCGACCCGTGCGCGAGCGGAACAGTCGCACTTGAAGGAAAGTCTTTAAATCGACTCTCCCCGCGCCAACTCATTCAGCGGGGGTTCGCCTTCCTCACGGAGAACCGCCGCAGCGAAGGCCTGTGTATGGACGCTTCTGTGGCCGACAATCTTGCTCTGACAACGCTCACGGAACATGGCCGAACTACAGTCCGGTGGCTATCCAATGAATCTGGTCGGAAAGCGATGCAGCGTATTCGAGGAGTCGTGCGTTTGGACCCCAAGGCCAGCGACAACCAAGCCGTTCGGACCTTGAGCGGGGGCAACCAACAAAAAGTGGTGTTGGGGAAATGGTTATTGATACGCCCGCGAGTCTTTATTCTCGATGAGCCGACACGGGGAATCGATGTGGGAGCGAAGTACGAAATCTACCGTTTAATCTACGAACTCGCTGATCAGGGTGCGGGCATATTTGTCATTTCATCGGAGATGGAGGAATTGATGGGTCTTTGCGACCGAATTCTGGTGATGAAAGCCGGGGAACTCGTCGATGAATTGCCGCGCGAGGAATTCGACCGCGAACGTATCCTGCGCGGGGCATTGGGCGGAACAGTCTTTCAGGAGCGGAGCTCGTGAAGCGTTTAACCAAGCCTCTGCTTCAATTTGCACCGTTACTACTCTTCATAGGAGTGCTTCTCTTCTTCGGGTGCCAGTCGCCGAGATTTTTGGAGGTCCGCAATCTGATTAATATCATCGTGCAGGCATCTTCGACCGGCATCGTCGCGATAGGAATGACATTTGTATTGTTAACTGCGGGCGTGGATCTTTCGGTGGGCGCTATTATGTTCGTCGCCGCTGCAGTTGCCGGGAAGCTGGCGGTTTCGGGGAGGTCCATGTTCCTTATACTGCCGGTCATGGTGAGTGTCGGCTTATGCGTTGGGGCATTCAACGCATTCTTTATTACGCGCCTTCGCGTCGTGGCGTTCATTGTAACTCTGGCGACCCTTTTTATCGGACGCGGCCTGGGATTGCGGATCACAGAAACCCGCGCCATGAATTTGCCGGATAGCTTCCTGATGATTGGTTCTTTCCGCTGGTTGAGCGTCCCGTTGCCCGCATGGATTTTAGCGGGCCTTTTGCTAATTGCCCATCTTATACTCACCCGCACTCCGTTCGGCCGCCAAATATTCGCGGTGGGAGCCGATGCCGAAATGGCGCGA
This sequence comes from Verrucomicrobiales bacterium, assembly GCA_028293365.1. Taxonomy (GTDB): domain Bacteria; phylum Verrucomicrobiota; class Verrucomicrobiia; order Limisphaerales; family SXQI01; genus JAQGOX01. Next base: position 3,283 of record JAQGOX010000522.1, read on the forward strand.
AAAGCCGGTGTACGCACGAAGACGATTTTAGCCGGGGTTTACCTGGTAAGCGGTGTCTGTGCAGCGATTGCTGCAATGGTGTCACTCGGTCAACTTGGCGCGGTGTCACCAAAATTCGGCGAACAGAAAGAATTTGCGGCCATTGCCGCTGCGGTTCTGGGCGGAACGAGTCTCTTTGGCGGACGTGGCAACGTCTTCCCCGGAACTTTGTTGGGCGCGTTGTTGATTCAATCGATCGAAAATGGCCTCGTGGTTATGAATGCGAATCCCTACATCTACCCGATGGCAACCAGCGCCGTAATATTTACCGCAGTCGTCATGGAAAGCTTGCGCAACCGAGTCCGACGGTCTTCGGCTGCTGTTTTATGAATTCACGGAAAAAGAGCGTTATCGTGTGCGAGGCTTTGCAGCGAGACGGGGCCGGCTTCGGCGTTTATGCTTGCGGCGTGAACAGGGTTCTAAACTTTATTTTGGCTTGTGTTTTAATTGCTGGGATGGATGTTTTTGGTTCGGCGGGCCCAGCGAAGCCGAATGTATTGCTGATTGTGGCGGATGATTTGGGGTTTTCGGACCTTGGCTGTTATGGCGGCGAAATCGCCACTCCGAATCTTGACGCGCTAGCCAGGGGCGGTCTGCGGTTTACGCAGTTTTATAATACGGCGAGATGCTGGCCTTCGCGGGCGGCGATTTTGACGGGGTATTATGCGCAGGAGGTGCGGCGTGATGTGGTGCCTGGAGTTGTGAGTGGAGGGAATGGGACCCGCCCGTCGTGGGCGATGTTATTGCCTGAGATGTTGAAGCCACTTGGGTATCGCAGTTATCACTCGGGCAAGTGGCATTTGGATGGAAAGCCATTACAGAATGGGTTCGATCACTCCTATAGCCTCAATGATCACGACAGACATTTTACGCCGAAATTGCACACTGAAGATGACGTTCCGCTTCCGGCGGTCAAGGCAGGGAGCGGTTATTATTCGACGATGGCTATTGCCGAGCACGCCATCCAATATTTGAAAGAGCACGCCGAAAAGCATACCGGGCAGCCGTTCTTCGAATTTCTCGCCTTTACTTCGCCCCATTTTCCAGTGCAAGCGCCCCCGGAGGATATCGCGCGTTACCGCGATCGTTATATGGATGGATGGGATGCAATGCGCAAGGAACGATGGAAGCGAATGCAGCGGATGGGTATAGGCGGAAGTGCGCTTTCGACAATTGAGCGCGAAGTTGGGCCGCCTTATGCATTTCCAGAAGCGA
>JAQGOX010000527.1 GCA_028293365.1 Verrucomicrobiales bacterium
AATACCTATAGCATCCCCGCAGCTGGTATCCAGAACGTCGGAAACTATGATGTGATCGCCTCCAATTCAATGGGTTCAGTGACCAGCCTCGTCGCGCGTCTGGTGGTCGGATTGCCTCTGCTTAACCCCAGCTTCGAAGTGGATTCGTTTCTCTCATGGCCCGGTTACAGTGGTGATAATCCCGGGAACGCGAATACCCCTGCCGGGCCTAATATTCCCATCACTGGTTGGACTCAAAGTGCACCGGAACGAAGCGGCATCAATCCAGTTTCTGATGGCGGTTCTCCGTTTGCAGATAACGGCACCATTCCCAATGGAAAACAAGTCGCGTTTTTGCAGACTTCCAACCCAACCGATTCTACCGACCAGCTTAGCCAGACGCTTAGCCAAACAGTGACCGGATTAACGGTCGGTTCTCAGTATTACCTGCACTATTACGAAAACTCACGCGCCGCCACTCTGCCACCCACCTTGGAAGCGGCACTTGGTTCCTCAATTGCTGTGCCAGCGCATACCGTGCCTTCGGGAAACTATCGGGAAGTCTTTAGCGATGTCTTTTCTGCTGCATCGACCTCATTGGACCTGACGTTCACCGCAAGCGGCCCTGCGCAAAAGGACACGACCGCTTTGATCGATAATGTCGCTATCGTGTCTGTTGCGTCCGGCACCGCGCCTGTTGTTATACGCAATCCGGCAACAGCCAGCGTCCACTTTACCGGAGACAAAATCACATTGTCTGCACAGCTAATCGGCAGTTTGCCTTTCTCCTATCAGTGGCTCAAAAACGGGTCTCCTATCGTTAATGCTACGAACGTGACTCTCACTTTGAATAACATTCAAACCACTGCGGCGGGCGATTATTCATTGAAAGTGTCCAACAGTGGAGGATCAGTCACAACGCCGGCAGCCACTCTGACAATCTACCCGGCTGTGCCTGGCTTGTTTAACACTGGTGTGGACAGCAATCGTGTCGCCTTAGCCGATGGCGAAATCGATCCGCACTTTCAATTGATTGTCAATCCCGGCATGGAGGATTCGACCTCGGCCATTGTCGAAGATTCCACTACTTTCCCGATCGTGGCCGGCCCCTGGCTTCCGAACACCGCGATCTCAAAATGGATCGGGCCGGAACTCAATACTGTCAATGGGGCGGTTGGATTATTCACCTACCGCACCGTCATCGATCTGACAAACCTCGATCCTCAATCCGTCGTCATCCTTGGCCAATGGGCCACTGACAATGCGGGTCGAAACATTCTGGTTAACGGCGTCTCGACGGGCAACCCGGAAAACCCTGGTTTCAGTGCCTATACCCCATTCGCCATTTACGGCACCAACACTACCTTCGTGGCGGGCACCAATTCCATCGACTTCGTTGTCGAGAACGTTGATGCCGTCGGATACACGGGATTGAAGATGGAAATTCTGCAGAGCAACGTGCTGCCCGCAGGTTCCACAGGCACGGGTGCAACGCTCCATATCACCCGCAACGGCACTTCCCTTTCCATATCGTGGACCGGGACGGCCGCTGGCCAAAAATTGCAATCAGCAACCGACATTCAAGGGCCATGGACCGACGTCCCGAATGCGACAAATCCATATTCCACTACCGCTGTTGGAACCAAAATGTTCTTCCGCGTAGCGCAATAAAGAGAATGATACCTGTCTGATCGTCTCAAGACCGGGAGCGCCACATCGCTCCCGGTCTTTTTGTTTAGTTAATCCTTAAAGCGGATTCCTTCAGCACCCCGGAAAACAGATCTCGACAGCCGAGTAGGCGTTCGCACTCTATATCAGTGCCGATTTTTCATGAATGCCAACGATGTACCGCCTGCTGTCGCTGGCCTGGACAGGTGCGTATCGACAACCGCGAGATTGCTCTGATGGCTGGGCATCTCGGTGTCTCTGAATTTGAGTTTATCCAGCAGTTCACGCGCCTGGCCGCGGATAGACGTGGACTGGCCTTGCTCGACCAGTCAAACGGAGCCTGCGTTTTCCTCGACGGATCGAACTGTCGTGTTCAAGCGGTGAAGCCACAACAATGCAGGGACTTTCCAAATCTCTGGAGTTATCCCGACGCCGGAAATCTCTGCCGTGCGAAGAAACACCTCGTGACGACCAAGGAATGGAAACGGCGTGTGGCACAAACGACGGGACGCAGCGAAGAAAGCCTGATTCTTCCAGACAGTTGAATGGGATGATCGGTCACTTTGACCTTCTGGCTTCATGACGATGACGCGATCGAAATTTAAACTGCCAGTTTCATCGGACCGGCCATCTTTTCAGAAACAAAAACCAAGCTCCAGACCATTACTATTTTCCCTGATCAGGACCTTCCTTTTTCTTTAAAAGCTGCTACTCTGCTTTTGATATCCAGTCGCTAAACCGCCCAACGGACACATATGGTCGTGCGAATAAAGAGTGTGCAAATGAAAACCTCCCTTTTGAAGGCGTTGCGGCGACATTCTATTCGCCGCCAGATCGCTCCCGTTGCCCGCTTGATTCTAACTCTCTTGATTATTCCAGCGTTACTGCGTTCCCCCATTGCCGCGCTTTCGCCGGGCGAGGTCGCCATAATTCCGGATATAGCCCTTAAACATTCTCTGTTAGCAACGTTCAAAAAAACTGGCACAAACGAGGTCACAGTTGCTGAAATGCGAACGCTGCGGGAGTTGACGGTGGCTGGCTTTACTGTCTACGACGACGATGACGACTCCCAGTACTTTCCAATTCATGACCTCACGGGATTGGAACTTGCCACCGAGCTTCGATCGTTATCTATCAGTCGGCGCGAAGGGGTGACGAATCTCGCTCCCATTAGAGGCCTGACCAAACTGGAAGTTCTGCGGGTGCCTTCGAACGCAATTTCAGATCTCGAACCAGTCTCGGGTCTTACGAATCTTACGCTGCTGCGCGTTAACGACAACCCATTGCAAGGTCAGATTGCCCCGGTCGCCCATCTCACAAGACTAACGGAACTTTCCCTGGAAAATGACGGGGTGACGAACATTACCCCTATAATGGGGCTGACTAATCTCACCCGTCTGGACGTCGATCAAAACTTCATCTCTGATACTTCCCCTATCGCACCTCTAACCGCCCTGTCGGAACTCGATCTGGACAACAACTCCATAAGCGATCTTTCTCCATTGGCCGGGTTGACAAACCTCGTTTCGCTGGATCTTGATAGCAACAGCATCACGAACCTCGAGCCGCTGGCCAACCTGCGCAAACTTAATTTCCTCGACCTGCTCGGAAACTTTGTTTCGGATGCTGCACCATTGAAGGGATTGACCGACCTCACCAATCTGGTGCTGGCCAGGAATCAGCTCACTAGCATCGCTGCGCTGGCGGGATTGAAAAAACTAAAGGAACTCGACCTGTTGAAGAATTTTCTGGAAGAAATAGGCCCGCTCCGGTCTTTGACCACGCTTACCAATCTTGGGTTGTCCGGAAATCGATTGACCAATGTCACCGATTTGGCGGGCTTGACGAATCTGGCGAGCCTGAATCTAAGTGGCAACTTTATTGACCTTTCGACGGCATCCCCTAACCAGGCAGCGCTTGATTCATTATCTCTCCGTGGCACAACCGTCTTCGCATTGCCACAGTTTATCGATGACCCATCCGATATTATCCCCGACTCGCGCCTCCGCGCCTTGATCCATATTGTCGCAAATATACCGTACTCAACGCCCCTCACCCCGAACCTTCTCTCAAATGTCACCGGTCTTTACGTAGGATATCAGCCCGACTTTCTGGATCCAAAGCTCATTCATGATCTTACAGGCCTCCAATACCTGACAAATTTGACTTATATGACCTTGGATGGTGTACACGCCGCAGATTTCTCGCCCCTGATGGGATTGACCAAGCTGAGTTATCTGTCCATGTCAGACTCGGGTTTGACCTCCCTTGCGGCACTGAGCGGCCTCACGAATCTGAACTCTCTGCACCTCGGCAGTAATCACCTTTCAAGTCTAACGGCCTTGAGTAATCTGACCAATTTGACCCAACTCAACATCTCGGACAATGCGATCACAAATCTCGGCCCCCTCTCGCGCCTTTCGCATCTCAACTCCCTCGACCTGGACCATAACGATGTCCGGGACCTGGTCCCCTTGGCGCAACTGCGCGCGCTCTACTACCTGGACCTTGCGGACAACCAGGTGTTTGACCTTTCGCCCCTCTCCGCTTTAACCGGATTATCCACGCTTGATCTCGACGAAAATCGTCTCTCGAATCTCTCGCCCCTCGCTGGGTTAACCAATCTGAACGACCTGGATTTACATGGAAACCAAATTATCGGCCTTGACTCACTGGAAGGATTACCGGCTCTCCGCGTCCTCCGTGTCGATGGAAATTTCATCGACACTAATTCAGCTTCGCGTTCCGGGATATTACTGGGCCGCCTCGCCGCCGCAAACGCGCTCATCACCTTTTCACCACAGCGAGAGTTCGAATTAACCGTTGAGCACCATGGGACCAGCCTTCAGTTGACCTGGCCCAGTTTTTTCGGCCTGCGCTACGAACTCCAATCAAGCGCTTCGTTGACAAATTGGTCCACCGTCAACTCGCAGTCAGGAAATCAAACTGATTCAGTCGGTTTGTTCGACCTGCCAATTGTCGGCTCCAATGCCTTTTTCCGGATTATCGTTTCCGAAAACCATTAGACCAGGCGTTCGATGCCTATGACATCGAACGACTTGGTTCGCAACCTTCCCAGGTTGCGAGGCGCGGCCATCCGCTGCTTCGCCCCAGCCGATATCGCTCCTCTAATTTACTTCCGCATTGTTTTCGGTTTATTGATGATCTGGGAGATTTGGCATCACTGGGTCGCACGCCAGGTAAACTCTCTCTGGCTTCCATCGGAATTCCATTTTGAATATTTTGGTTTTGGCTGGGTTCACGCTCCTCCCGGAAATTGGATTCACCTGCTTTACGCTTCGCTCTTACTCAGTGCAGCCGGCATCGTCATCGGGTTCTTATACCGCATTTGCGCCGCGATTTTCGCTCTTGGCTTCACCTGGCTCTTCCTGCTCGATGCAACTCAGTATTTCGGACTTATTACTTATGGAGGCCTCCTTTTTGATTTGTTCATAGTTCTTTTCCTTCTGTGGCGGAGGACTCGACCCTGCGCTTTCATCGTCGCCATTGCCTTTCATCTAACGAACAACTGGCTCTTTGACATCGGAATCTTTCCCTGGCTCGCAATCGTGCTCACCTCACTCTTTTTCGCTCCGGACTGGCTCCGTTCCTTCGCCTCTAACCTGGCAGCAGTCCATCGCGACCTGCGCCCCGCTCCCTGGATTCTCCCGTTGGATAACAAGCTGCCAGATCCAGCGTGGTACCATCTGAAGGACTCGCCCTCCGCAAACACCTCCGACCAACGTTAGTTCCATGAAGCCAGGTGAGGGCCCCTTAACGCCCGCAAATTCAGCTTTTCTTAATTCATCGTTCTGGCTTCTTCCTGTCCATCCCCTTCTCGACACACATCGCTTCGTGACACTCACGCTGTTTTTCATCATATTACACGTTCATGCAAACTGGTGTTGAATCTAAAAATCGAGCGCCTTAATGCCACCGCGCCTCCTTGTGACCCCTCATGTTCGAACAAGCCTTTAAAAACATCGACGACGTCCTCCGCAAAGAAAGCGGCTGCACCACCGAACTCGATTACACCGAGCAAACCTCCTGGGTTCTCTTCCTGAAATACCTCGACGCGCTGGAGCACGATAAAGAGATGGAAGCGGAGCTGTACGGCAAAAAATACACCTACATCCTCGACAAACCTTACCGCTGGGAAAGCTGGGCCGCGCCCAAAGGGAAAGACGGCAAACTCGACCACAACACCGCGCCGACCGGCGACGACCTACGTGATTTCGTCAATCAAAAGCTCTTCCCCTATTTACACAGCTTCAAGCAGAAGGCGACCGGCCCGAATACCATCGAATACAAGATCGGCGAGATTAAAAACAAGATCAACAGCGGTTATAACCTGCGCGAGATTATTGATCACACCGACGAACTGCGCTTCGGCTCGCAAACCGAGAAGCATGAACTATCGCACCTCTACGAAGCCAAGATCAAGAACATGGGCAACGCCGGGCGCAACGGCGGGGAATATTACACGCCGCGCCCGCTGATCCGCGCAATGATCAAGGTCACGAAACCCCGCATCGGCCAGAGGATTTACGACGGTGCGGCCGGCTCCTGCGGCTTCCTGTGCGAAGCGCACGACTATCTGCTGGACCAGGCCAAGACTACCGGCGACCGCGAAATCCTGCAGAAACGCA
>JAQGOX010000537.1 GCA_028293365.1 Verrucomicrobiales bacterium
TTTTGCTATCCCAGTTCTTGTTAGCGCCAGTTCTTTGACATTTGAATCGAAGTGAAGCAATGAATTCCAGAAAACCGGAAATCAGCGCTCAACCTTCTGCGCCGGTATCGGCGCAAAAGGTTGAGGTGCTATATTTATCTTCGAGCGGCCTGCCCTTTTCGAATGGATAGCCCCGCGACACGCGACAGACACACAAATACGGCAAACGGACACGCAAAAACATCAACGAAACACGCAGAACACGCTGGAAACACGCAAAAAATTTTAATATTTTTTGCCTTAACCTGCGAGATTCGCGGTCAAACCTGGATCAAGAAAGCGGTCGCCAGGTGCTCAATTTATCTTCCATTGAACCGGGAGAGCGATAAAAGCTCTGCAAACAGGCCTTCCGCCGATAGCAACACCTTTTCTCACTCGGTAAATTCGGCCTCATATACGATTTCTTCGGGTAATTTAGGGGGAGCGGGGGGCAAAGACACTGCTCAGAAACACGATCCCGCCGTGGCTTCGTTTCGTGCCGGGCAATTCCGATATCCTCGCGCGAGGCTTTAAGACTTCACACAGTATCGGTAGTCTCTACCCTTTAAGGCCGGAACCGGGCGAAGAGAAGAAATTATGAATACCGAAATGATCTCGAAAGCAGCCAACGGCACACTAACCGGCGCAATCTCCTTTCCCCAAGTGGTGGGGCAACTGCTGGCGGCGGGAGTCGAATATTATCACGTGGACTTCATTGGTTTGCGGAAGACTTTTTACAGCGGGGATGGCGGCATGGTGCTAACTGCAATTCCGTACGAGGGGCTGCCAGCAGTGGCTCCCGAGTTTGATCCGATCGCCCTCAAAGCAAACATTCTAGACAGCCAGCAAAACAACCAGCAGTACCGAGAGTTCACTCGCCGCGCGATGGCGGCGGGCGTGCAAGGATACTTCGCATTTTTACGAGGCAAGCGGGTCACAAATTGGGGACGCGATGGGGATCAGCACACGGAATGGTTTCCCGGAGCTTCTTCGCCGCAATCGTAGATCCGTTCTCACGGTCGATGCCGGTCACAGGGTCCGTCCGCAGAATCCATTTGCTTGATTCGGAATGAATTACCCGAGTTTTTGCATAACTGGCCGAGGTTTCAGGAGCCGGGTTCGAACCCCTTTACTTATGCCGGTTGCTTTCTCACCTCGCTGCGATTCATCCGCGGGATTTCTCTGAACCTTTGCTTGAAAAGCCGTACGGTTCGTAAAGAATTCCGTTGTGACGGTGAATATTCTGGCGCGGCTCGCACATAAGCTCCATGGCCCGGCTCGGCCAGTTTTTCTGACCTGTGTTTACGGTGTGGTCGCGGGAGTGGGTGCAGTTGCATTTCAACTTGCGATATCGGCGTGCTATCGCCTTACGCTGCTTCAATTGTCACACGCTTCCCGGGCGCAGTTTCTCCTGGGCAGTCTGACTGTGATTGTCGTCACGTCGCTCCTGGTCGGCTTTTTGTTAAACCATTTTTGTCGAGAAGCCTCCGGCAGTGGAATTCCGCAGCTTAAAATTGCATTCTGGAAAGATTTTGGTTTTGTCCCCTGGCGGGTCGTATGGGTCAAATTCGTCGCCGGGGTGCTCAGTATCGGCGGAGGATGCAGCCTCGGCCGCGAAGGACCCAGCGTCCAGATCGCAGGAGGCCTCGGGTCCAACCTCGCTGGCGTCTTTGGCGAACCCAGGCAAAATCGCCGCCTGGCGAGCACCGCGGGAGCGGCCGCGGGCCTGGCCGCGGCTTTCAATACTCCTCTCGCCGCGGTTATGTTTGTTTTGGAGGAGATCATTGAGGATTTGAACAGTCGCTTGCTGGGCAGCGTTTTGCTGGCTTCAGTGATTGGCGCTTTCGTTGTTCACGGCCTCGTTGGAAAGCAACCATCCTTCACGCTATCCGGAGTCGAATCACCAGCATGGCTGGTCTATTGCCTGACTCCGCTCGTTGCCACTGTCGCCGCTCTCGTTGGAGCAATATTTCAAACAGCAACCATGCGTTTGCGCGCGAGACGCAAAGAGTTTGCGCATGTGCCACCCTGGGTTCGTCCCGCACTTGGAGGAATTGCCACCTGGATGCTCGGCTCGATCGTTTTTTTGGGTACAGGCCACCTGGGTGTTTTCGGACTTGGATATGATGATCTTTCCGCTGGACTAAGCCTGCACTTAACCTGGCAGACCGCCGGAATTCTCCTTGCCTGTAAACTTCTCGCGACGATTTTCTGCTATGGCCTCGGCGGCTGCGGTGGAATCTTCTCTCCGACGCTTTTCTTCGGCGGCATGTGCGGAATGAGCATGGCAAAGCTTTTTGCTTTGCTGGTTCCCCTGTCGGCTGCGGATCAAATTGCGCTCTCCGTGGTCGGTATGAGCGCCTGTTTGGGATCAGTCGTGCGCGCTCCTGTCACCGGAATCCTGATCGTCTTCGAGATGACCCATGAATTTTCGCTCGTACCTGCATTAATGCTCGGCGCACTGGTCAGCCAGGCGGTAAGCAGAAAGCTTAATACTCTGAGTTTTTATGACGCCCTCCTGGTTCAGGATGGGCACAATCTGGAACATGTGATCCCTCCGCGGGATTTGCACAGTTGGCAACAGTTTCCCGCTTCCGCCATCGCGAACTTTCAGCCGATTATCGTCGCCGACGCCACGCCTGCAGGATTGCAGAGAACGTTGAAATCATACCCATACCAGAGATTCCCAGTCGTCCAGGAACAGAAACTGATTGGAATTGTTACTCGCTCCGAGGCAATGAAATCATTCTCAGAGAATCGCGCTCCGATATTCGAACCTTCCATAACCTGTCTCCCTTCCCAAACGATTGCAGAGCTCCAGGGATTACTGATTGAATCAACGACGTTATTCGTCGTGCTGGTGGATCGTCCCAATGGCCGAGTTATAGGCTTGATCACGCTGCACGATCTCTTGCGTGCCGAAACGTCTATGGCAAAAGAGCAATCAATGAGTTGAGAATTCGGCGCCAATTTCCGCCAAAACGCGCGCTGGAAACGCAACTTCAAATTGCAGGCACCGTAAAATTTTTGTAGAACTCGACCGTGCGCAGGATTCCTTCGTTAAGGGACGTGGCTTTCCAATCCGGATATAGAGCCGCGATGAAATGCGATTTTGGCGGCGTATGCCTGGGAATGGGTGGACCGCTTGCTGACAGCTTCCGCCGCGCTCCAGGCACGGCGGCGTCGATAGCGGCGATGACCTGGGCAATATCCGAAGTCTCGCCGTTCAAATCGACAACCTGCGCTCCAGGCCGTGGCTCGAGCGCGCCCCGCACGAAAGCGCAAGCCACATCCTCGACGTAATCGTAACCAACCTGGCCGGTATAGCTAATGTTAAATGTTTCACCCAGCGCGGCGGCCCGGGCGGCCAGCGATGGTCCGGCCGTCAAGCCTTCAGTGCGTTCGGGACCGAAGACGACTTGGGGACGAATGCCCAATGATGCGATACGAAACTGCCGCCAATATTGCTCGGCTATCAATTCAAGCGATTTCTTAAATACGCCGTAAAACGTTACGGGACCGTTGCCCGAATCGACCGCTCCCTCCGGGTGATCGAGCGGGTCGCCGAAAACCGCGACCGAACTGGCGTAGCTGAAACCCTGGATTGACGCGGCCGACTCTCGGATCTGCTCAAACAAGGCAACGCCCCCAAGGACATTTACCCGGCAGCCTTCCCATGGATCGGTCTGGCAAGCGGGTGTGAGAAG
>JAQGOX010000545.1 GCA_028293365.1 Verrucomicrobiales bacterium
ACTTCCTGGATTTCGCTCCAGCTAAATTTACCCTGCCGAATTCCATCCTGGATTTGTTCCGTAATATTCTCAAGTTGGTGGGCAGCCTCGTCTTGCGTGCGATTTGTTGTCATATAACTCCGTTAACTCCAACTCATCCAAACAGATGCTGTAAAAAACCGAAATGGGGAATGCACCTGATAAACCATCAGGGCAAACACTAATTCAAGTTGCGGAATTGTTAATAAAGGACTATAAGCAACGCCTTGGTGAGGCCCATAGCATTGATACCTCTGTTGGCCGTTTTGATAATGTACACGTTGCGAATCAGCGAACTCAGAACGAAACGCGAGACGATTCCGGGTAAAGTCCTGGAAACAAAGACGTTGCGCGCCTTTGTTTTCCTCGGTACGCTGCTGCTTGGCGGTAGCGTGTTGGAGTTTTTCCTGCGTGGTGCCCGGATGCAGGAAATTTCGTTCAGCGCGGGTCTGATTTGCGGTGTAATCTCTTTTTGTCTCCGGCGCTCCGCGATCAGTTCGCTCGGTCGCTTCTGGAGCTTGCATGTGGAAATTCGTGACCAACACCAATTTGTCGAAACCGGCCCATTCCGGTGGATGCGCCATCCGACTTATTTATCGATGATTCTTGAATTGCTGGCGGGTGCGCTAATGTTAAATGCGTTTTTTACTTTGATCGTTGTAATGGCCTTGTTCATCCCAATTCTGCGCATCCGCATCCGAATTGAGGAGGATGCTCTCATCGAAAAATTTGGCTCAATTTACCGAACGTACCAAACCCAAACGCCGGCAATCTTCCCCTATAAACGACCTATGCTCAGATGAATACACCCCGAAGAGTGGTAATTACCGGCATGGGGGTTATCGCGGCCAACGGCTGCGAATTGGGAAAATTCTGGGAGAGCATCCGCGCGGGCCGTAGCGCGGCAGGTCCGGTCACTCGGTTCGACACCTCGGCAATGCCAGTTAATATCGCGGCGGAGGTCCGCGATTTCCATGCGGCGGATTACATGCCCGCGAAAAAGGCCAAACATCTCGACCTCGCTACTCGTTATGGAGTGGCCGCCGCAAAAATGGCGGCGAAAGATGCCAGCCTGGATATTTCCCAAATGGATCCTGATCGGGCAGGGGTGGTCGAAGGTATTTCTTTGAGCGGCACCGAAACGACCCTCAAAGGACAAATGGCGATGGCACGCAAGAGTTACCGGGCCATCAATGTTTTTTCGCTTGTAACCGGCTATTGCGGCAGTGGCAGCGGTGAAATCGCACTGGAACTCGGCTGTCGCGGTCACGCAATCACCCATTGCTCCGGCAGCGCTTCCGGAAATGATGCGCTCGGCTACGCCTTTAATATGATCCAGCAGGACGAGGCGGACGTTATGGTCGCGGGCGGCGCCGAAGCCCCCTTGCTCCCGGAACTCTGGGGAGTTTTTTGCGTCACAAAGGTAATGACCTCCCGCAATCTATCTCCTCTTACCGCGATGCGCCCCTTCGAACGCCAACGCGACGGCTTTTTGCTGGGCGAAGGCGCGGCTTTCCTGATTTTGGAGGAATTGACCCATGCGCTGGCACGGGGAGTTCGTATCTACGCCGAAATCGCGGGTCACGGTCGCAGTTGCGAAGCCTATCATTCAGTCGCCCCGCATCCGGAAGGAATGGGCGCCGTTCGCTCGTTGGAAAAAGCGCTTCGCCGCGCTCGCATGGAGCCTAACGAAGTCGATTACATCAATCTCCATGGCACGGCGACCGAGTTGAATGACGTCGTCGAAACCATTGCCGTCAAAAGAGTGTTCGGAGCGCACGCGCACAAGCTCGCTTTGAGCAGCACCAAGCCAATCACCGGCCACCTTCTCGGTGCCTCCGGAGCGCTTGAATCCGTTGTTTGTGCTCTCGCGTTGAAACATCAGGAGATTCCCGGAACCATCAACTTAACCGACCCAGCCGAAGGATGTGATCTTGATTATGTGCCTGGACGCTCCCGCCCGTATCCGATCAAAGTCGCCGCAAACCTCAATAGCGGTTTCGGCGGTAAGAACTCCTGTTTAATCTTTAGGGACTATCGTGCCGAGCCATGAAGCTCTATGAACTGATCCCTCTTTGCGCGGCCATCATAAACTTCGGTCTGACGATCTTCGTCCTGACCCGCAATCTTTCTGGAGTCGTCATCCGTGTTTATTCTCTCTGGGGTTTAGCCGTCACAATTTGGAATCTGGGCACCTACTTCATGTTTCGGGCAAAAAGCCCGGTCGATGCTTTATTCTGGGCGCACTTTCTTCAATTCGGCGTTCTCTTTGTTCCCCTAAGTCTTTCGCATCTTTGTCTGCTGATCGCGCACATTCCGATTAAGCGCGCGTTTTACCTCGTCTATTTGTTTGTTATCGGCCTCGCGATAACAAACATTGGGCCTAACCGTTTCTTCGTAGCCTCAGTCGAAGACCTCGGCTACGCCTACTATTCAGTAGCGGGTCCCGGTTTTATCCTCTTTTCTTTCACCTACTGGCTTCCGATTATCTCGATCGGACTACTCTATCGAAAACGCAAGACGCTCCCTCCATTGCATCAAACGCGACTGACCTACATGATGGTTGCGGTCTGTACCCTGATCGTATTTGGAATCAATGACACCCTTCCGATTCTCAAAATCTATAAATATCCTTTTACGGACTTCCCCATCTTCCCATTCGGCAGCCTCGCCGCCATCGCTTACGGAATGATTGTCGGTTACAGCGTGCTGCAACATCAACTTTTGGACATTTATGTCGCCCTGAGTCAGGTCGCCGCTCGATTTGTGCGCCTCACTTTCCTCTTCCTGATCGGGCTTGCGGTTCTGCTGCTTCTCTCGGTCTTCGATCCTGACCCGTTTCAACCCTATGCTTTTGGAAGCGCTTTAACCGCCATGCTCGTAAGTGCCTTTGCCGCCGCCACTTTATTTCCGCGCATTTTCGGCCGGGGCGATGATGCCCTGGAACGAAGGATTCTCGGAGATAAGTTCGAGTACCACGACAAGCTGAAGAGTTTTATTGATAACCTTCACGCCTATGCCGACACCAGTCTTCTCTTAAATGACCTTCACCACCTGCTCGTGCAGACCATGTCAATATCCTCCTATCACATCGTTCTGCTGGATGAGAAAAAAAGAGTCTTCTCGGCGTTTCGCTACTTTCCCTTGCAGTCCAAAGAATTGGCTGAGTTGCATTGGGATTCACCCATTCTTCAGTTTTTTCAGAAAACGCAAAA
>JAQGOX010000622.1 GCA_028293365.1 Verrucomicrobiales bacterium
TTAGATTTCGGACATTATGTTTTGGAGATCGATCTGCCTCGTTGCTTTAACCGCCGGTGCCGCATTGGGCGCGGAAGGAGAAGCGCGTTTTCTTTCGAATACTCGGCAGCTTACGCTGGAAGGCAGACGCAGCGGCGAAGGCTACTTCGCCGCCGACGGTAAATCGATGGTGTTCCAGAGTGAGCGCGAACCCGGGAATCCGTTCTACCAGATTTATCTCCTAGACCTGGAGTCAGGGGATACGACGCGTATCTCGCCAGGAATTGGAAAAACCACCTGTGGGTTCCTGCGGCCCGGGTCGGCTGAAGTCCTGTTCGCCTCTACCCATCTCGATCCCGAGGCCAGGGCAAAGCAAAAGGCCGAGCTCGATTTTCGTGCGAGCGGAAAACAGCGGCGCTATTCCTGGGATTATGATGAGACCATGGATATCTTTGTCGCGAATCGCGACGGCAGCGGATTGCGACGATTAACAGACGCGAAAGGGTACGATGCCGAAGGCTCCTTTTCGCCCGATGGCAAATGGATTGCCTTCACCTCATTGCGAGATGCCTATAGCCACACTTTGTCCGCGGAAGACGCGAAGCGGTTGGAAACCGACCCATCCTATTTCGGGGAGATTTATTTGATGAAGGCCGATGGTTCAGAACCACGGCGCTTGACCCATACACCCGGCTACGACGGCGGGCCTTTTTTCTCCCCGGACGGAGAGCGAATCATTTGGAGGCGATTCGAGGAAAATGGAGTGATCGCCGACATCTATACAATGAAGCTGGACGGGTCCGATGTTCGACGACTGACCACCTTTCAATCGATGTCCTGGGCGCCGTATTTTCATCCTTCTGGGAAGTATGTGATCTTTGCCTCAAACAAGCTTGGGTTTTCGAATTTTGAATTGTACATGGTGGATGCCGAGGGAACGCGCGAACCGGTGCGTGTGACTTTCACGGAGGGATTTGACGGATTGCCCGCATTCTCGCCCGACGGCAAGAAGCTCGCATGGACCAGCAACCGAACCGGCGAAAAAGCATCGCAGATTTTCCTGGCAGATTGGGAGGATCAGCAAGCCCTTGATGCATTAACTGCAGCCCCTAAGCGAATCGAACCGCCGCTCAAGGCCGCTGTTGATTCAAAAGTGAACCACGAGACGAATCCATTGCCGAACTCGTCCGCAAGAATTGAAAGCACTTCGACCAATCAATGGTCTTTCACGCTATCCTCAGAAATTCGTGAGGCCGATCTCCATTCCGAAGTGGCTTATCTTGCCAGCAAAGATTTGGAAGGACGCAGAACCGGAACGTATGGGGCTGCTAAGGCTGCACGGTTTCTCGAATCGGAATTGCGTCAGGCCGGCGTGAAACCACTGAACGGTGATAGTTATCTGCAGGAGTTCGAGTACTCGGCGGGAGTCAACGTGGTAACCAATTCGAATCGATTCGAGCTGAATGGAAAGGCGTTGGATCTGGGAAAGGATTTCCATCCTTTGCCATTCACCGGAAATGGATCGGTGGAGGGTGATGTGATCTTTGCAGGCTACGGCTTAACCGCCCCAGCTTCCGGGGAAAGCGCGGCGTATGATTCCTACGCCGGATTGAACGTTTCGAACAAGGTGGTGCTCGTTTTGCGCTACGTCCCTGAAGGTGTGGAGGCAAAACGCAGGCAGGAGCTGAATCGATATGCCGGGCTCCGTTACAAAGCGACCATTGCCCGCAATCATGGCGCGAAGGCGTTGTTAGTGGTGACCGGACCGAACTCACCGAATGCCGGTGAACTTGCCGGTTTCTCCATCGATGGAAGCTCAACAGCTTCTGGAATCGTTGCATTCACCATTTCCGGAAAGACGTCTGCTGCTTTTTTTGAGGGAAGCGGAAAGACGTTAAGGGAACTTCAGACTGGACTGGATACAGAAAATCCGCACGCGGAGACCTCACTCGCATTAACCAACGCCCGAGTCCGAATCGCTGCCGCCGTGGAGTCGGTAAAAGGCAAAGATTTCAACGTCGTCGGCATTTTGCCTGGAGAGAACACCAACGAGACCGTGCTGGTCGGCGCTCATTATGATCATCTGGGCCATGGCGAAACTGGTGGGTTCGCTTTGAAGGGCGAAGAGGGAAAAGTGCATCCAGGTGCTGACGATAATGCTTCAGGCTGCGCGGCGGTCTTGGAGATGGCAGCCGATTTAGCGGCACGTTCGAAGACGAATCGGCTTGCGCGAAATGTCGTTTTTGCATTTTGGTCGGGCGAGGAAATCGGCCTGATCGGTTCGAGCCATTACGTGGAGAAACCACTCCTTCCCCTGACCAACACCATCGCTTATCTAAACTTCGATATGGTGGGCCGACTGCGCGAAAACAAGTTAACCATTCAGGGCGTGGGAAGCTCGAGCGTTTGGAAGAAGCTCCTCGAAAAGCGCAATGTCGCGGCCGGTTTTGCGCTGCAACTAATGGATGATCCCTATGCCCCAACGGACGTAACTGCGTTCTATCCAAAGGGTGTCCCGGTTCTGCAATTCTTCACCGGCTCCCACGAAGAGTATCACCGCCCGACGGATACACCTGAGACTCTGAACTATGCGGGGCTGGAACGAGTCACGAAGTTCGCCACCTCGTTAACGCGGGATCTAGCCTCGGCGAAGGAACGACCCGATTATTTAAAAGTAGCTCAAAGCGAGCGCGAAGGAGGAGCGCGGGATGCGCTCCGTGTTTACCTGGGCACCATTCCCGACTATGCGACCGAGGTACAGGGCGTAAAACTCTCCGGCACACGTGGAGGCAGCCCCGCCGATAAGGCAGGACTAAAAGGAGGCGATGTGATCGTAGAATTCGGTGGCCAAAAAATCGCCAATATCTACGACTACACCTACGCTCTCGACGCCGCTAAAATCGGTCTGCCTGTAAAGATCGTAGTCAAACGCGGCGAAGAGCGCGTCATCGTAACCGTCACACCGGAAGCGCGTAAATAGGGAAGAGTCTAATCCCATGGGAGTGTGCGGCGGTTCGATTACATCGCAGGACCGGCTAATCCAATTCTTGCAAGGTCCTTCGTCCCGTAACATACTCGGGCATGGAAAACCCACCGACCTTTCCGCGACCTTTGCGTCCGGAGCTGGCGCCATTTTTCTGTAACGAACTGCAACAGGGCTTCACCGCGGAGGGTACACCGCAAGCTGGTTACTTCGGGTTGGATTTACCTAAACAGTTGCTCGTGGATGCCTGGCATTTGAATGCTTCCGACATTCATTATGAACCGCAGAGCAGCGGTGCGCGCGTTCGCTTGCGGGTCGATGGCACCGTTTGGGATGTTGCCCATTTGAGCCGCGAGCAGGGTAAAGTTTTCATCAACCAATTCAAGGCGATGGCCGGTATTGATCCGGTTGTTCGCTTTACGCCGACGCACGCAAACGCAAAGTTCCACATGGTTGAAGGGAAATTGGATTTACGCATTTCTCTCGCGCCGAGCGCAACCGGCGAAACCCTGGCTGTCCGGCTTTTGGATGCGAAGTGTTTCGAACGCTCGATCCTTGATCTTGGAATGAGCCTGGAGGGATTGAACCAGGTCAAAGACTGGCTGAATCAAACCAATGGGATGTTCCTCGCAGCCGGCCCGACAGGATCTGGAAAAACGTCCACCACCTATTCGCTGTTGCACGAATTAAAGTCTGGAAACCGGGTTATTCTTTCACTCGAAGATCCCGTCGAATACCAAATGGACGGTTTGATCCAGATTCAAATCAACGCCCTTCAGGATATGACCTTCCCGGAAGGA
The DNA here is from genome assembly GCA_028293365.1 of Verrucomicrobiales bacterium. Taxonomy (GTDB): domain Bacteria; phylum Verrucomicrobiota; class Verrucomicrobiia; order Limisphaerales; family SXQI01; genus JAQGOX01. Next base: position 3,763 of record JAQGOX010000622.1, read on the forward strand.
GCGAAGGCATTGCTTCGGCACGATCCGGACGTTCTGGTGCTCGGTGAGATTCGAGATTCAATTTCGGCACAAACCGCGGTACATGCGGCCATCGCAGGGCGGATATTATTAAGCACCATTCATTGTCGGGATGCCGTGGGAGCAGTTGCCGCGCTCCGCAACTGGGGTTTGAGCGGCCGCGAGATCGCGGATGCACTTACCGTCGTGGTCGCCCAGCGACTCGTGCGGAAACTTTGCGAAAACTGCCGGATCGCCGCGAAGCCGTCCAACCTCGAAAACTCCTGGTTCTCCGCTCAGGGGCTGCGAGCTCCTTCCAGGGTTTTCCAGCCGGTCGGTTGCGATCACTGCAAAAAACTGGGTTACCGCGGACGCACCGGCATCTTTGAAGTCTGGGGATTGGACGAGCACAACTTCGAAACGATTCTTTCGGGTGGAGACGAGCGAATGCTCAGACGCAGCCTCGCCCGTCGGGATCATAACTTCCTGTTGGATGATGCCCTTCTAAAACTGACCGCCGGCACCACAAGTCTCGATGAGGTGCGACGAATTGCCGGCGGGCTAAGCCCCCTTTCCAAGCGGGTGGTACGACGATCTAGCTAATCCACCCGACGAAACTAAACCTGTTCCAAACTCTCGCCGGAAGAGGGTTAGTATTCTGGTTGCGCTTCCTGTAAACTGCTCTTTAACGTAGTACAACCCCCCAACTCCGACGAACCTTTAGAAGCGCTTCTGGCGAGCATGGAAATCTCTCAAATTAATAACTGACAATGGCGATAGCCACTTCGTTGTTAAATTTCGGAGTTTGGAATTGGCGAACCCCTCCCAAATGATT
>JAQGOX010000639.1 GCA_028293365.1 Verrucomicrobiales bacterium
CTGTAATGCCCCATGTCTGCGATCGACCCGCCCCCGAACTCATACCAGCCGCGGAAATTCGTGTGAGCAAAGTTTGGATGATAGGGGCGATCCAAAGATGGACCGAGCCAGAGGGTCCAATCGAAACCGGCGGGCACCGGCGGCGAATCAGTGGGCAGAGTTGGGAATTGGGGCCACATCGGTCGCATGGACCAATTGTGAATCTCGCGAAGAGTTCCAATTGCGCCATTCCGGATCATTTCCACAGCCTGTTTCTGGCCGACGCCTTCACTGGCCGGCATGAAATGCGTGGCGATCTTTCTTGTCCGGGCGGTCTCGATGACGGCCCGGCCTTCGAATAGACGATTCGCCAGAGGTTTGTGGACTATAACATTTTTTCCCTTATTGAGAGCCGCAATGGAAATGGCCGCATGAGTATGATCCGGGGTCATCACTTTTACTGCGGTCACATCCTTTTCGTTTTCCAATAACTCGCGGAAATCGGTGTAGGTATTGCATCCCTTAAACCGGTCTTTTCCGCGCTGTTTGGCGTAGTATGTTTCAATCACTTCCTTGCCGACGTCGCGGCCGCCGGGCACATGGTTCGAGCCTTCCCGCCAGGCTGGAATATCGATCATTCGCCGAATGACACTCCGGACTTCGTTTTTGCTCCATTCCAGATAATTGCCCCCATCTTTCTCGACATCACAAACGGCGACAATTTGAACGTCCTGACTTGCAAGGATCGGACCTAATTCCCGGATTGCCTGGGTTCCGAATCCGATGCAGGCGAGGGTAATCTTATCGCTGGGAGGAACAAATCCGGGGCCTCCAAGGACATGGCGCGGCACGATGGAGAAAGCCGTGGCGGCGACTCCGGTGGCCGCCATGAATTGACGGCGAGATAGAGTTGCCGGGCGAGAGGGAACGCTGTTGGCGTTTGGATTATTGGGCGAGGAAGTTTTGACTCGCATAACAGGCTTAGGCTGGGTCCTGGAGTATTGCGAAATGGAATGATTCGCGTCAACAGGTTTCACGGGTGGGCCGATTCGAACCTCTAATCCAGGAGCGCGTGAGGGAGCGCTCGCGGCGAGAGTCGAAGCGAAAGCGAAAGGTTTCCGAAACCAGTTAATGACCGGTTAACTCATCCATTTTTGTGCGGGCAATTTTCTGGAGCGGGTTGGTGCCATCCGGTAAAAGATCACCGCCAATCTCCCAAAAGAATACGCCGCGAAAACCTTGCTTGAATGTCCATTCTGATTTGAGAGCAACCGATTCCGGGTCGTCGTAGCCAATCACTGCGTTCCCATCCGGTGCGAATAACCAGGGATTCTTTGTTTCGTCGTCCCATTTGCGAGCCCAGTTCTTATCTTTTTGAAGTTGCAGAAGTTTGGCATAGCTGCCGCCCCGCGGGGTTCGTGCATCCCGCGTGCCTTTCGCCGAAGCTGTGGACGCATAGGGCTCGGAAACGGCGAAGCCTTTGCCATAGAGCGGAATTCCCACCGCAAGACGGTTGGCCGGAATGCCGCGTTCGAGCAAATATTTCATGCTTAATTCAGTCGATCGAGGATGGCCCGGCTGTTTTGATGAGGCAAATAAGGGAGAATGATGTCCCGCATAATCAGTCCATTCACCCGCCATGTCGTAAGTCATCACATTGAGCCAATCCATCGTTTCCATTAGCAGATCCTTGCCCAGCCATTTCAACGTTTCGGGATTTGCCGCGGCGGCCATGGTTTGAAACATCGGCAGATTTTTCCTTTTTCCCAGCTCATCGAGTTCTTTGCGGAACCGCCGCGCCATCCGCTCGAATCCAACAATCTCCTCTCGTGTGTCTGGATATTCCCAATCCAGATCGATTCCGTCGTAGTTAAAACTGTCCACGATTTCTAAAACGGCGCGGGAGAAGCGATCCTCAGACTCCGGCTTGCTCACGATCGCGGCGAACTGTTTATCCCAACCCCAGCCGCCCAGCGAAACAAGGATCTTCACTCCTGCTGCATGCGCCGCACTTGTAATCTCGCGATTCGGAACAAATTGATTCGTGTTAATAGTTCCTTTTCCATCCGCAGTTATGAAGGCATGGCAAATATGCGTATAAAGTTTAAAATCGATTTTGGCCGGTTGCCGAAACAGATATCCCACAAATACCTTTTGATCATCCGCAGCTTTCGTCTCGGCACATGTGGAAACTGGGAGGAGTAAAAGCGACAGGAGTGAAAATTCCAGCAGTGATTTCAACCATCTTAATTTTCGCTGTAAGAAACTTCTTTCTGCAATCAACAACGCAGGGGAATAGTTCATCGATTCAGTTTACCGGGTTTCGCCTGGGCAGTCTATGTTCTACGCTTTCTTAGAATCAATGCGTCATGAGATAGAAGACGATGTTAACCCCAAGAGGGTAGGCGGTCTTCTCGGAGAATCGGCTGAAATAGAGATCGTTTTCCGCTTCCCGCTCCCATCCATCGCTGACATCGCTATTATGAATCGCAAGAACCATGATGCGTCCGGCGTCATCGCGAAGAACGCGGACAGTCATTTCATCGGAACCTTCGCCGCGAAAAATACGGTGCGGTTTAGACTCTGGATCGTTCGGCTCAAAAGTTTCGTTCCAAAACTGCATGGTTGGCACGCGCAGTCGATGCATTGGACCCGGAAGATCGAAGACGCAATGAAAAACGGGATGGTCCATATCCAAATTGGTCCACGTGCGATTCGGGAGAACATGGCTGATCTGGCTGGCAAAACCGTCCCATTCAGCCGTGCTCCAAAAATCATTCACGAAGAGTGCGCCGCCGCAGGCGAAATACTTTTGAAGAGCCGCGATTTCATCGTCATTCAGCCGCATATAACCGGCGTGTTCCATGTAGAGCAGCGGGTAATCAAACAACGCGGGATCGGTCAGCTTCAAGACGCGGCAATCGGGATCTGTTCGGATCGAGGTCAATTGTTGCAGACGCCAGGAAAAATTTAGATCCGCGTCGGGATAATCGACCCACCACCCAAGCTGCGGACCGAAACCGCGGCGCGGCCGGCCGGTCGAATCGGATTGAAAAATGACCCGGGCGAACGTGAATACATTTTGTTCGAAGCCAGGCGAGTTCGTCCAATTGGAAAAACCAGTGCTGTGGGAAACGGTTTCGCGGGCAGTTCGCACTGCGTCTTCGTTGATTATCGTTCCTCCTTCGATGCGGATCCATTTACCGGGTTCATCGGCACGCGGTTGAGCGTCGGATATTGGTTGTGATTGGGTCAGACGAATGCCGGTTATCAAAACCGCTGTGATCAGCCTGGAGGTTAGCCTCATTACTTTGCTGTCATTCTCCGCACAGATATTTAACGCCAGCAGCGCTCAGATAAAGCGCGGTCGATTCTTCCGAAATCCGGATCATCCGTCTTTTGGTTCGGAAGGTGTCGAAAGGATTAGTTGATAAAAAACGAGGTCCAGCCAGCGACCGAATTTGAAACCGGCCTGCCGGATGGTTCCGCTATAGGTAAAGGCCATGGCCTCGTGCAGACGAATACTCACGGTATTGGTGGAGTCAATGCCTCCCACCAGAACATGATAGTCCTGTTTTTGCGCGGCGGCGATGATTTCCTGAAGTAGACGTTTCCCGATTCCTTGTCCGCGGAAGCGTGCGTCAACATAAACGGAGTGTTCGACCGAATACTTATACGCCGGCCAAGCGCGAAACGTGCCGTAACTTCCGAAACCCATCAGATCGCCCGAATCATTCTCGATGCCAATAACCGGAAAGTTTCCTTTCGATTTTAGTTCGAACCAGGCAGCCATCACCTCCACCGTTCGCGGTTTGTAGTCGTAAAGAGCGGTTGAATGGAGGATCGCATCGTTGAAGATTGCCAAAATTGCGCCCATGTGGCGTTGCTGTTCGCATTGGACAGTTCGCATCATAATCTGGAGGAATGATGCTCCGTCCCGCGAAAAGTTCCAAGATCTCATCGACGGTTCAAGGCCCTGGCGTGGTCCCGCTTTTGGGGTTTACAAGTCTGGCATGCGACCGAGGTTCGCTTTTTGCAAATCCGGGAAACGATTAACGTCTCTTCGTAACATTTAGTTTCAAGCGAGCAGCAAGTCGGACTGCCTTACGTTAATAAATCCTCGATCTTGACCGGCAGTTCCCGCACGCGGATCCCGGTGGCGTGGTGGACGGCGGCGGTGACGGCGGCGGCGACGCCAGCAAGACCGATCTCGCCGATGCCGCGGGCGCCAAGCTGGTTGATTTCCTTGTCAGGGTAGTCAAGGAAATGAACATCGATGGGAGGCGCGTCCGCGTTGACCGCCATAACGTAGTCGGCCAGGCTGCTGTTGATCGGAGCGCCGGTTTCGCGGTCGTACGAGGTGTGTTCGAAGAGTGCCATGCCGATTCCCATCACAACGGCGCCTTCGATCTGGTTCCTGCCAGCGAGTGGGTTCAGGATGCGGCCGGCATCGATCGCAGTAACCACCCGGCTGACGCGCAACCGCGCGATTTCCGGCTGCCAGGTTATCTCGACAAAGTGGCAGCCGAACGAATGGGTTGAAAACTTGGCGTTTGGATCACCGAAACTGCCGTCGGACTTGCCGTTCCCAGTGACCAGTCGAAGGTTGGCGAGTTGGAGTAGGTGCGCAAACGGGACGCCCCGGGCGGGATCGTCCGCCTTCACAAAAACCCGGCCCCGCTCGAATGCGAGATCGTCGAATTTTCGCTTTTCGAATGGCGATCCGGGGGTGGTCGTGGCAACAGTGAGGAGTGACTTGATTGCGTTGTCGGCAGCGGCGAAGACAGCGGGTACCAATGACCCAGTAACCATCGAACCGCCCGAGAGCGGGCCTTCGGGAAGCGAGGTATCGCCCAGGGCCACTTCGATCTTATCCAGAGTAATGCCGGTCTTCTCCGAGGCAAGCTGCGCGAGAATGGTGTAAGTGCCGGTGCCAATGTCTTGCGTGCCGCAGGCGACGCGGGCGGTCCCATCGTCACGGAGCTGGAGGCTGGCTTCGGCAGGGAAGCGGGCCGCGATCCACGTGCATCCAGCCATGCCCCAGCCGAGGGTCAAATCGTCGCGCTTCATGGACCCCACTTCAGGGTTGCGCCTGGACCATCCGAACTTCTCCGCGCCGATTTCAAAGCACTCCAGCAAGTGGCGCGAGGAAAACGGAAGGTTCAGCGATTCATCGATTTTGGGCTCGTTGAGAACGCGAAGTTTGATGGGATCAATCTTTAGTTGATCGGCCAGCTCGTTCAGGGCGGACTCGGTCGCGTAGAGGCCTGGAACGGCGCCGGGGCCTCGCATGTCGGCCGTGGCACCGACGTTGCGGCGGGCGCGCCCGAAGGCGACGCGGAGGTTGGGTACGCTGTAATGGAATGCCGTCGCTTCGCCACAGTCTTCGTGGTGATCGTCGAGCATTGACCGGTGATAAACGTAATCGTGATGAAGTGAGACGAGTTTGCCGTCGGGGGTGGCTCCAAGCCTTACGCGCTGTTGTGTGCGCGCACGGTGACCGACAGACTGAAACATCATTTTTCGGCTGAGAACGAGCTTAACGGGTTTGCCCAATTGCCGCGCGGCGGCGGCCGCAAGCGGACATTGCGTCCACGGAAACAGCTTGCCGCCGAAACCGGAGCCGACGAATCTGCTAATGACCTGGACGTTTTCCTTGGGCAAGCCGAACATCTGCGCGAGCACGCCGCGGAGGTTAAAAACACCCTGGGAGGACTCGTAGAGCGTCAGGCGCGATCCATCCCAGATCGCAGTGGTGGCGTGCAGCTCGATGGGGTTATGCGTTTCCGCCGGGGTCACGTAGGTTTGGTCTAGCTTCACCGGAGCGTTGGCGAAAGCCGCATCGGCGTCCCCGCGCTGGCTTTGCAAGCGCTCCTTGGGCCCGAACGTGCTGACCAATCGGTTGGGTTCGTCTTCCGCTTTGAGGTCCGTTTCGACGTTCGGCTTTTCTCTCGTGTAGCCGACGCGCACCGCGTCGGCAGCCGCTTTGGCGTTTTCAAAAGTGTCCGCAACAGCAAGGGCGATGTATTGGCCGTAGTAGCGGATGACATCATCTTCGAAGGGAGGTCGACGCTCTTCGCAGATGCCGTCGAATCCCTGCCCGAGCACCGATCGAAAGATTTTCCCGATATTCTCACGATGAAGAATCGCCTGCACGCCGGGCATTTTCCCGGCCGTGTCCAAGTCGAGCTTAACCACACGGCCGCTGGCGATGGTTGCCTCCACAGGGACCGCGTAGAGCATTCCGGGAAAGTTGAAATCCGAGGTGTATTGGGCCAGCCCGCTCACTTTGCGCGGCCCATCCACACGGGGTGTGCTGCGACCAACGGGAGATTCGCCTGGGCCTGGTGGTGTGGTTGGCATGTTCAGCCTTTTGCTGCCATCTGCAGGGCGTGCGCGAGGCAGCGTTTCGCCAGTTCGATTTTGAACCCATTTTCACTTTGGGCCTTGGCGTCGCGCAACGCCGCCTCCGCCGCTTTGCGGAAGTTCGCCGGCGTCGCAGGTTGAGAGAGCAGAACGGCTTCAGCCGCGGGTGAACGCCACGGTTTGGTCCCTACGCCACCCAGGGCGATGCGCGCATTAATTACATTGCCGCCTGCGATCTTGATCACGACGGCCGCTGACGCCAGGGCGAATTCATACGAGGCCCGGTCGCGCAGCTTCAGATAGACCTGCCTGCTTCCCGAGATGGGCGCGGGAAGCGTGACGTGCGTGATGAGGTCGCCAGGCTCCAGCACCGTTTCGCGCTGCGGCGTGTCGCCGGGCAGCAGATGAAATCCGGCGATCGGGATGGCGCGCGAGCCTTTCGGGCCCTGCACGTGAATAGTCGCTTCCAGAGCCGCCATCGCCACGCACATGTCCGACGGGTTGGTCGCGATGCAATGCTCGCTTGCGCCGAGGATGGCCAGCATGCGGTTGCTGCCGGCGATGGCCGGGCAGCCGGAGCCCGGTTTTCGCTTGTTGCAGGGCATCGCTGTCTCCCGAAAGTACATGCAGCGAGTGCGCTGGAGGAGATTGCCGGCAGTCGTCGCCATGTTGCGAAGTTGAGTGGATGCGCCGGACAGAAGCGCCTCCGAAAGCACGGCATAGTCTTGTTTTACAATCGGATGATGGGCGAGATCTGAATTTCGAACGGTGGCCCCGATCCGGAGTCCGCCATCCGGCGTGGTCTCGACTTTGTCGAGCGGCAAGCGGTTAATGTCAATGACGTGCGCAGGCGTTTCGACGTTCAACTTCATCAGGTCAATCAAGGTCGTCCCGCCAGCCACGAACCGCACGTCCGCGCCCTGCTGCGCGGTTTTCGCGCGTGCGGCACCCTCAATTGCTCCCTTGAGGTCCGCTGCTCGAATGAATTCAAACGTCTTCATGCCGCCTCAGATCGATCCGCTTTTTCTAACCTTTTGGATCGCGCACACGATGTTGGCATAGGCTCCGCAGCGGCAGATGTTCCCGCTCATCAGCTCCTTCACGGCCGCATCGCTCCCGTCGCATGGTTCCTTGAGCAAGGCCACGGCCGACATGATCTGGCCTGATGTGCAATAGCCGCACTGGTAAGCATCGCACGCAACGAAGGCAGCTTGCATCGGATGCAACGCCTCCGGAGCGCCGAGTCCTTCAATGGTGGTGATCTCCTCCCCGTCGTGCATCAACGCCAGGCTCAGGCAGGAGTTCACCCGCCGTCCATTCACATGAACCGTGCAGGCACCGCATTGGCCGTGGTCGCACCCTTTCTTCGTGCCGGTCAGCGCGACTACCTCGCGGATGCAATCGAGCAGGGTCGTCCTAGGGTCGACGCGAAGTGGCCGGTCTTTGCCGTTTATCCGCAGCGTGATTGAAACCGTGTCTTCGATGCGTGATCCGCTCTGCCTGTCCGCATTACTAGGAGTCACCGTCGAACATCCAGCCACCGCGACTGCGGCGGCCGAACTTCCCAGGCTGCGAAGGAACGCCCGGCGATTCGGATCTGTTGGGTTTGCTTCTGGATTGTCTCCCATACTCTCCTGTTCGGCAAAACGGCCTGTTGAATCAAACAACAACCTCTCCGTCCGACCTAGCACAAGAGAGCCGTTTGCGTCAAGATTAAAACATCCACCGCAAGCCGACGCAAAAAAGGCCGCAAGTTATGCATCCCAGGGCAAGGACGAACGCGCCAAACCGGCGTTTTTCAGGGAACTGAAGCCACATGTAAATGCTGCTGAGGACCATGAAAATTAAACCGGCGGCAACTGCGTCCATCGCGTAAGCCCACACATAAGTCAGAGTCCAATCACGGTGATTGCGGGTATCGTCTGGGACGTTGCCGGTGAAGGCGTGGAGGACCTTCATGATGCCCCATATGTTCACGTCGGCCTGGCGAACCGTTGCGTGGCCCTGTGCCCAATCGGCATTTATGAAAAAGAAATGTCCGGGCCTCCGAGCCTGGAACACAAGCTGACTGGGATTGGTTCTGGTTGTGGTCAAGAGAACGTCTCCTTCAATTTTAAGCTGCTCCATTATATCGCGTGCCTGCGCGAGATCGTCGGTTACGTTTGAAGTAGGCGCCGTGATGGAACGGTCATAGTTCGTCTCCTTGCGATTCTGCCAGTGTTCATGAAAAGCCCACGTAGGATGATTGAGCAGAAGGCCGGTGAAAGCAAAAAGCCACAGGAAGAATATCAAAAAGAGGCCTGAATAGAAATGCAGTTTGCGATTCCAACGCTCGAGCTTCACCAGGAGTGACACGCTTTTTCGTGAATTGGTCGGAGCCGGAGATTCACTTGGAGATGGCATAGGCGAGTCCAAAAAAAGTGAGTGTTCCCGCGAATAGAAGTATAAAACCGATTTTGCGCTCGGCGCGCAGAACATACCAGAGATAGATTCCGCTGAGGGTGATGAAGAGAGTTAAATAGACGGTTGCGTCCGCAAACCATTGCCAAACCTTCATGTATATCCAGTTCATTCGAATTGCGGACCCGTGTTGCCCTGGAGATTTGTGGAGGGTCATGAGAGCGTCTGCCAAACCGGTCTCTCGCGTGACAATAATCGCTTCCCGGCTGGCAAGATTGATGGTCACGGTAGTCACCCGACCCGGGATTGATACCGGAACGATCATTTTCTCATCTTTCACCAGATTGCTAATAAACCCAATTTCGCCTGGGACATTCAGTTGTCCCAGAATCGGCTTAAGCGCATCGACCAAGGGCCGATAGGATAATTTTTGCAGGCCAGGTGGAAGTGATACGGCCGATACAACACGTGTATTGGCAGTTTCTGGAGTGAGTTTCGGAAACCAGGAATGCACAAAGAAAAAGACTGTTACGGAAAATAGGAGAACGAATGGGCTGATGAAGAGCCCCAGATAGAGATGCAGGTCGCGAATCAGCCTATAGAATCTGGCCTTCATTCCGTTCCGGCTTTCTCGAGTAGTTTCCGGAGATCAGTGAAGTTCATAGTGAGTTATTCGTTCTTGTCGATGAACCCATAATAACGGCCCATCC
>JAQGOX010000640.1 GCA_028293365.1 Verrucomicrobiales bacterium
CAGGAAACGAGGAAGCCAACAACGCGGTCAGAATCACACCTAAGGAAACCGCACAAAAAGTAAGCGGATCTGTCGGAGGCACCCCATAGAGTTGGCTTGCAATCGCTCGCGTCAAACCGATTCCGCCCAACAGCCCTAACATGATTCCTGGCAATACCAGAACAAGACCGCGTTCCAAAATCATCCTCTGAACCGAACGGGGGCTCGCTCCAAGTGCGATTCGAATACCGATTTCATGCGTACGCTGATTTACCAGGAAGGAAATAACCCCATAAATCCCGAGGGCGGCCAATCCGCCCGCCAAGGTTGCGAACAATCCCAATAGGATCACGTTGATCCTTTTCGGTTCGATCGAATCCTTCAAACGTTGTTCCATCGTAACCAGCGAAAAAACCGGCTGACCCTTGTCTATCTCCATCGCGCAACTTTTCACAGCGCCAGAGAGTTTCATTGGTTCTCCAGCCGTCTTTACCGCCAGGCTCATGATTCCAACTCCGGTTTGCAAAAACGAATGATAGACGATCGGTTCCGGTGGCTGCTCAAGTCCAGCGAGGCGCACGTCGCTTACGACGCCAACAATTGTTTTCCATTCATCTCCCCAGGTTTGAATTCGCTTGCCCAAGGGGTCTTCCGAGGGGAAATAGCGTCGAACAAAGCGCTCGTTCACAACCACCACTCCGGCTTTTCCGGCGCGATCTCGATCGGTCAAAGGCTGGCCTCGAATTTGCGATATTCCGAGCGTTTTGAAATAGTCCGCGTTGACAATTCCTATAAAAACCGTGGGGTTACCACGAAGTGTCTGGCCTTCAATTTCCAAACCTGAGGAAAGAGCCCAATTTCCGAAAGGAAGGGTCGCATCCGCTGCAATCGCCTGGACGCCGGGAAGGGATTGGAGTCGTGTAATAAGAGTATCAAAGTAATCAGCTTGCGAACGTGGATCTGGATAGCGTGGAGGATTTAAATCAACGGTAAGGCTGAGCATGTGATCCGAACGAAATCCTGGATTCACCCCGCGCAACCGAATGAAGCTCTTGATCAAGAGACCCGCCCCAAGCAACAGTACGATTGATAAACTCACCTCTGAAACAACAAGTAGGCTGCGCAATCGATGGGTATTAATGCCACTTGTGATTGAGCGAGCAGCTTCTTTAGGAGAATCGCCGGCTGATAGCCGCATAAGCGAAAAGGCCGGTGCAAGGCCGAGAAAAACGCCGGAAAGCAATGAAATCGCGAGTGTGAATCCCAGCATTCGAGAATCGATGCTCACTCCTTCTGTGGTGGGAAGCTTTGTCGTTAACACTTCCAGCGCATGCCTGGCTCCCAGAGATAAAAACAAACCAAGAATTCCTCCGAGAACAGAAATTAAAAAACTCTCCGTCAAAAGTTGACGCATGATCCGCAAACGACCCGCGCCAAGCGCACTTCGAACGGCCATTTCCTTTCGCCGACTGCTGGCACGTGCCAATAACAAATTTGTTACATTCACGCACGCAATGAGCAACACCATGATTACGGCTCCCTGGAAAATCCAAAGGCTGGGTTTAACACTGGAAACGAGCTGCTCATGAAACCCCCTGAGCACAATGCGTCCCTGCTCCTCCGGCGGGCTTGTCGCCGCGTAGATTTCCGTGAGCCTTCGCTGGGCTTTTTCGCGATTCATTCCATCGGGAATGCGGCCCAAAATTCGTGGAAACGGGGCCATGTGCTTGGGCTTCAGAAGTTCCTCGCTGAATTCCAGAGGAATCAGTAAGTCGAACTTTTGCGGAAGTTTCGAGTCGGCAGGCAACACACCGATCACCCTGCAGCCCTTATCGTTCAGAAGCACTGTTTTGCCGATCACTTGTGCGTCCCCGCTGAATCGATGCTGCCACAATGGATAGCCAAGGATAACCAGGTGTGAATCGACCGTACGATCTTCCGCCGGAAAAAAATTCCGACCGACCGCGGGATTGATTCCGAGCATTTGCAAAAAGGAAGGTGTGACGCCGCCACACGAAACTCGTTCCGGTTGTTCTCCTCCGCTTAGGTTTGCCTCGTGTCCAGCGTAAGCGGCAATCGCAAGTGGGAGGTTCGGTTCCTTTTGCAGCGCACTCAGTTCCTTTACGCCAAAGTCTGATGAAAGTTCCGCCTGGTCACGCCAGGAGGGCTTCCAGTTTTTCATTACCTGGACCAATTGATTTGGTTCCGGGTATGGCAGAGGCCGCAGGAGAATCGCATTCATCACACTGAAAACTGAACAATTAACTCCGATACCGAGAGCAAGAGTCATTACGGCGACGGCAGTGAAACCGGGATTTTTCCGCAACATTCTCAAACCGAAACGAATATCTTGAATGAGGTTTTCCAACCAGTGCGTGCCGCGTTGCTCACGACAAACCACTTTTATAGATTCGACTCGGCCAAATTGACGCAATGCCGCGTAGCGCGCTTCGTCAGGTCTCATCCCAGCCTGAATATTCTCGTGCGTTTGCAACTCGATATGCGAACGCATTTCCTCGTCCATCCGGGCGTCGAGCTTTTCCGTCTGGAACAGCGCACGGAGCCTGAGATACAGGATTCGTATCATGTGATTAATCCTTAAGTGGTTTTCAGAATCAAGTTGACCGCTGTCGAAAGACGTTCCCAGTTCGAACGCTCGGCAACCAACTGCTTTCTGCCGGTAGCCGTAAGTTTGTAAAACTTCGCCTTACGGTTGTTATCGGACGTGCCCCATTCCGAATCGATCCATCCCTGATCTTCCAGGCGGTAAAGCGCAGGATAGAGAGAGCCCTGTTCCACCTGCAGAACTTCTTTAGACATTTGACGGATCAACACGGAAATTCCGAAGCCGTGCATCGGACCAAGCTGAAGAGCTTTCAAAATGAGCATGTCCAGCGTGCCCTGGAGGAGGTCGGTTTTTTCTTTCGACATAAAAAGCTTCCTAGATGCTCGACAGGAGTGACCCTATCAACCTCTCCTGTAGAATGTCAAGGGGTCCTTAAACCAAACACTGCGAGATGGACTCGAGCAGGAAAGAGGAAATGGTGCTGTTCGAAGATTGTTTTGACTTTAAACGACCGGGTTCCCACTCTCGGTCGATCACTTATAATATCCGTAAAACGAACGCATACCTGGATGGTCCAAGAACCGGACTGGGATTCGAAGAAGTTCGGCAGCATTTGATTTCCGTCGTGACGCACGCAATTGTTGGACGACCCCTGTACCAGTAACTGGCGTGATCAGACTGAATACCGAACGGCCAATGAATTGATCGTCCATCCTTAGTTCTGGAGCAATATGGAAAACCCAATTCCGCCCGAATCAGCTACTCTGGAGACTCGTAAAACTTCGATTGCGGCCCGTTTTTTTAACGTCATCGCGAGCCCGAGCGAGGTTTATGAGGAGATCCGGGAGGCTCAGCCGAACTTTTGGAACTGGCTTTGGCCGGTAATCATCTATGGCCTGATTGGTTCAATTTTCACGCTGGCCGTTTTCTCACAAAAAAACATCCTTCACCAAATCCGGGAAATGCAATCGAAGGCCGTGCAGGATGCAGTTGCCAAAAAGAAACTTCCGCCGGAATCGGTGGCACAAGTGGAAGAATTCAACGATAAATTTGGAGCGACAATGATGAAGATTGCTGGGAGCTTCGGTATTCTCGTTTCTGGTTTCATCACTCCATTCGCCTGGGGACTCATTCTCTGGCTGCTTGCAGCGTACCTTTTGAAAGTGCCAATCCCTTATATGCAAGCCGTGGAAGCCGCAGGCATCGCGATGCCAATTCTCCTGCTTGCCGTCATCGTCTCCTCTCTGCTCACGGTCGCTATGGGAAGGTTGTTCTCGACGGCCAGTCTGGCTCTGTTGATCAATGACTTTGATCCGGCAAACAAATTACATTTGGCTTTAGCGGCAATTAATCTGTTTTACCTCTGGATGGCAGCGGTAATGGGCATCGCCCTCTCCATTCTCACTGGAAAATCGCTCGTAAAATCTCTGGTGGGAGTTTTCGGAGTCTGGATTTTAATCCGCGTCATTTTTCTCAGTGTCGGAATGGGACAAATGCTGCTTTGATCAAACCATTCGATCTCTCCAACTTGATTGAAACAAAATCCCCGGGGCAGTGTCTTAACACCAGCATTCATGGCCAATCCAAAACCTAAAAAACGGCGTAAAATCATTGTTTTCACGGTCATCCTTCTTGCTTTGGCGGGATTGACCACTGCGGCGCTTCTACGTCGCAAAGAGGTGGTGATTACGGTCCAAACCGATAAAGTTGTTCGACGTAATATTACCGAACTGGTCGCTGCGAACGGCCGCATCCAACCGGTCGTCCAGGTCGTCATCAACCCGGAGGTCAGCGGTGAAATCATCGCTTTGCCGGTGAAAGAGGGCCAAATGGTTAAGAAGGGAGACTTGCTGGTAAAAATCAAACCTGACAATTACATCGCGCAACGAAACTCCGCCGAAGCGAATTACCAGTCGGCTTTGGCATCAGTCGCGCTCGCGCAGGCCAATCTCGATAAGGCAACCCTCGATTATGCCCGCCAGGATCAACTGTTCAAAACGCACCTTATTTCCGACTCTCAATTCCTCGAGGCGAAAACGTCGCTCGACGTCATGAAAGCTTCCTTCGATTCCAGTGGACACCAGGCCGAGCAAGCTAAAGCCGCTCGGGCCCGGAGCGAGGATGATTTGAGCAAGACGACTATCTCCGCGCCCATGGATGGAACCGTGACCAAGCTCCGCTCACAGCTCGGCGAACGCGTCGTTGGAACCGCGATGATGGCTGGCACCGAAATCATGACCATTGCGGAGTTGAACAACATGGAGGCACGAGTCGATATTGGTGAAATTGATATTCCATTAATCGCGCTGGGACAAAAGGCGCGGCTCGAGATCGAGGCTTTCCGAGATCGGAAATTCAATGGCACCGTCACTGAGATCGCCAACGCCTCGAAAGGTTTACTTTCAGGAGCCGCCGCCGCCGCGCAGTCGAGCCAAAACCAGGAAGCGACCAAATTCGAAGTAAAAATCCTCATCGGTGAAAAGGAAATCCTGCGGCCGGGAATGTCTGTTACTGCGGAGATTGAAACCCGCTCTCGGACCAACGTGTTGACCTTGCCGATTCAAAGTGTCACCACGCGTTTGCCTAAAGGAAAAACAAATCATCTCGCCAAGGCGGAGGCGAATGCTCCCGAGACGGGACGCGCCAAAAGCGAAAAGTCGAATAAACAGAATGAAGGACCGAAACCTCGGGAAGTGGTTTTCGCGCTCGAAGGTGATCACGCCAAAATGCTCCCGGTAAAAATCGGCATTAGTGACGATTCGAATATCGAGGTGATCGAAGGCGTGACAGAAAATCAGGAAATTATTATCGGCGGATACAAAGCCCTGAGTCGTGATCTGGAGGACGGGAAAAAGGTAAAAGTAGGTCCGCCACCCGGGGAAAGTCCGGACAAGAAGCCTTAAAGCTCTCCCATTTGTGTCCGCACTTATTCACCTTGCCAACATCGCGCGCTCTTACCAAATGGGCAGCGAAAAGATCCATGCTTTGCGCGACGTGAGCCTTACGATCGAGCGCGGCGAATATGTCGCGA
This sequence comes from Verrucomicrobiales bacterium, assembly GCA_028293365.1. Classification (GTDB taxonomy): domain Bacteria; phylum Verrucomicrobiota; class Verrucomicrobiia; order Limisphaerales; family SXQI01; genus JAQGOX01. The sequence goes on from JAQGOX010000640.1 coordinate 5,577, forward strand.
TCATGGGGCCATCCGGGTCCGGCAAGTCGACCTTGATGAATTTGCTCGGCTGTCTCGATTCTCCAACTTCCGGCGAATTCGTGCTCAATGGTTCACGCGTCAGCGACATGGATGACAATGAACTTGCGGAAATCCGAAACAAAGAGATCGGATTCGTTTTCCAGAGCTTCAACTTGCTTCCGCGGTCGGATGCGCTTCACAATGTCGAATTGCCGCTCATTTATGCTGCAATCCCCGCCGATGAGCGTCGCGAAATGGCTTTACAGGCATTGACGAACGTCGGCCTGGGCGATCGTATCCATCACAAACCGAACGAAATGTCCGGCGGGCAACGACAACGCGTCGCGGTCGCGCGCGCCCTTGTAAACCATCCCTCGATCATTTTAGCCGACGAGCCGACAGGCAACCTCGATTCCCGCACCGGCGAGGAAATTCTTGCGCTATTTGAAGATCTATCGGCGAAAGGGCATACGATCATCATTGTCACTCACGAAGAGGATGTTGCCCGTCGGGCTCGACGCATGATCCGTATTCGTGATGGGCTTATTGCCAGCGATGAGGTGATCGGAAAACATTCGGTTGTGTCCGCCTGATCCCATGCGCTGGACGAACGAAATCAATGAAGGCGTTCGGATTTCGCTGGCTGCGATTCGCGCCAACAAACTGCGCTCTTCACTTACTACGCTTGGTATTGTAATCGGAATCGTAACGGTGACCCTTATGGCGACCGCCATCCAAGGCCTAAAAAACGCATTTCAGGATAGCGTGTCCATGATGGGTGCGGACGTTTTTTATGTACAGCGCTTTTCCTGGTTCATGCACAGTCATGCAGAATGGCTCAAAGTCCAGAATCGACAGCCAATCACACTGGCCCAAGTCAAGACGCTCAAAGCACAGATGAAGCTTGCCCGCGCAATCGCACCCTGGGCTGACACTCGAAGGCCAGTCAGTTACCGAAACCGCAGTGCCAGCGGCGTTATGGTCTTCGGCACCACCGAAGAATATCTCGATACGGGCAACACTGCGATGGGACAGGGACGGTTTATTTCCGGCCCGGAATCCGATGGTGGCCGCCCCGTTTGTGTCATTGGCTACCTGGTGGCAACGAATCTTTTTCCAAGAGAGACGGCGATCGGCAAGAAAATCATGATCGGCACCGGCAACTTCGAGGTAATTGGCGTCCTCGAAAAACAGGGGAGCTTTTTGGGCCAATTCAGTCTCGATAATCAGGTCATCGTCCCACTCAAACAGTTTGTTTCTAATTTTCGGAGTTTTCCCGATTTCAACATACGCGTACGGGCCGTTTCCTTGACTCAAATGGACGAGGCGCAGGAGGAGCTTCGCGGTTTACTCCGCAAGATTCGGAGAGTGCCCGCTCTAAACGATGATGATTTCGCAATCAACCGTCAGGAAATGTTTATTCAGACCTTCAACAAAGTCGCGGGGAGCATTGCGACGGCCGGACTCTTTATTACCGGTCTCTCACTCTTTGTCGGGGGCATCGGCATTATGAACATCATGTTCGTTTCCGTGGCGGAACGGACCCGCGAGATCGGCATTCGCAAAGCGATTGGCGCCAAACGGCGCGCCATCCTGATGCAATTTCTGACCGAGGCCGCCACCATTTGTTTGCTGGGAGGATTGATTGGCCTGGCGATCGCGTGGCCCACCACTTTGTTCATGAAACGCTTCATGCCAGCCACCATGTCCCCGCTAATTGTCGCATTGGCCATCGGAGTTTCATTGGTCACCGGTTTGCTATCCGGATTTTTTCCAGCCTGGCGCGCCGCGCGGATGAATCCGGTGGATGCCCTTCGCAATGAATAAACGATGAAAGAGCGGTCAAAACGAAAAACGCTCGACCTGCTTCGCGCTGAGTTTCGGGAAAGCGTCCTAATGGCCATGAGTGCCATCGCTGCCCACAAGCTCCGATCCGCGTTGACGTTGGTCGGCGTCCTCGTCGGCGTCTTCTCCATCGTAGTCGTGATGACTGTGATGCGGATCATGCAGAACGACATTGGCAAACAATTAAGCCAGTTGGGCGCAAACACCTTTGCCGTCCAAAAATGGCCCGGGGCTTACTTCGGAGGGCCCGAAGGCATGCAAAAATTCTGGCGGCGACCCTCCCTCAACTACGCGCAACTAGTCCGCCTAAAGGACAAAGCGACGCTTCCTCTCGGGATCGGAGCGGAAATGGAATTTTGGACCGGAGACGTCACGTCGAAATACGGAGAAACTCCGCCGAATGTTCCTCTTCTGGGCGCCATGCCAGCGAATTTCGCCGCGAAAAACTATATCGTAGCCGAGGGACGGGCGTTATCGGACTCCGATATCGATTCCGCACACGAAGTCTGCGTGGTCGGATATAGCCTTGCAAAAACTTTGTTTCCATTCGGCGGCGGACTCGGCGAAAACATCAAATTCGACGGCATTAATTACAAGCTGATCGGAATCCTCGAAGAGAAGCCCGCCAGTATGGGCGACGCCCAGGATAACTTCGCCCTGATACCCCTGACCACCGGGTTGAATCGTTACGGCCGCATTTGGAATAGCCTTACCATCCTTGTACAGGCGCGCAGCCAGGAAGTTTTCGATGATACGATCGAACAGGTGCGCGGTCTCATGCGCACGATTCGCAAAGTTCCACCCGGAAAAGAAGACGATTTCGAAATTTTCTCGAACGACTCTCTCATCACGGAATTTCAATCATTCACGTTTAAAGTCCGTATCGGTGTGGCCGTGGTCAGTTCCATCGCTCTCATCGCCGCCGGGATCGGCATTATGAATATCATGCTTGTTTCGGTGACAGAGCGCACCCGGGAAATCGGCGTCCGGCGCGCCATCGGAGCAAAAAAACGCAACATCATGACTCAGTTTATTCTGGAAGCGGTGATGCTGTGTGAGATTGGTGGTCTGATAGGAGTTGCTCTCGGCATCGCCGGTGGCAACGGGGCCGCTCTATTTCTGAAGATGACCCCCACCGTGCCGCTCGACTGGGCGGCGCTCGCGCTTTTGATTTGTTCGATGGTCGGAATCGTATTCGGCACCTACCCGGCTTTTAAAGCAGCCAACCTCGACCCCATCGAATCACTTCGCTACGAGTAGAAAAGGCCCCGAACGGGTCGGGGCCTATTGAAAAACTTGTTTGTTTCTTCGTCTTTAGTGGGATGAAGGAGCGTAGCGCACTATTTCCGCGGTGCGAGCCGGACGATCTGCGCCGGCGGCTTCCACAAACACGGTGCCTGGTTTCAGATCGGCACTAAACGCAGGAGCGTCAGCATTTACGGCCACTTTTTTATCGGGGACAACGAACGTGTAGGTATCAACTGATTGAACACCCCACTCCATTGGCCAGGTGGTGAGAACCTTCGTATCCGTGGTGGGCACGAATGCAAGAGTGCTAACCACAGCGTTATTAGGGTGCTCCGCCGATGTGACCTTATCGCCATTCATCGAACTGCATCCCGTGAATACCACGGCTGCCGCGGCAACCGCCAAAACTGAAACTACATTTGTTTTTTTCATACATGGCAATATCGAAGCGAAAGGGGGATTCTCAATGGGGACGCTGCACGTTTAGGGGGTGCGAAAAACGAGAGAAACCCCCTCGGAAAATTCGGTCACCGCTATAGGCAAACACCTGAATGCGAAAAATCGGACGGTTGCAACAGTGGAGTTTACGACTCGCACACGAGGCGGTATTATACTACTGACAACAGCATTATGCCAATTTACGAATTTTCCTGTCCGAAGTGCCGGGTTATTTTCAACTTCCTCTCGAAGCGGATTGAACCGGATCGCCTGCCCGTATGCCCCAAATGCGGCAACAAGAAAATGGAAAAGCAAATGAGCGCTTTCGCAATGCCGAGGGGCGCAAAAGAACCGGCGCCCGCCGCCGGAACTGGTGATGAAGCGGGCAGCGAGCCAATGCCGGATTTTGATGACCCCCGCATCGCCCGCGCGATGGGCGAGATGGAACGGGACATGGAATCGCTCGATGAGAACAATCCGAAGCACATGGCGCACATGATGAAGAAAATGAAGGAAATCATGCCCGCCGGTTCGATGCCCAAAGAAATGGACATCGCCATCAAACGACTGGAAGCCGGCGAGGATCCGGAAAAAATCGAAGCAGATATGGGAGATGTGCTTGGCGGGATGATGGGGGATGAAGGTGAGG
>JAQGOX010000391.1 GCA_028293365.1 Verrucomicrobiales bacterium
ACTCCCTTGATGGCGGCCATGTTCTATTCCTGCAGTCCGACCTGAAGGAATTCGATAAATATCGTGCCACACTTGCACAACTCACCCGCACCACGGGGAACACGAGTATAGCGCGAACTATATTTGACCGTTATCTCGAGCGCCTGAACCAACGCGTGGCCTATGCCACCAACGCATTGCAAACGGAAAGCTTCGATTTTAACCGGCACGAAGTTTATTCCGAGGACCGGGAAAAAGCATCGCGCCCGGAGGATCTGGATCGGGCGCGGGAACTATGGGGCGAGCAACTTAGAGCCGAGTATTTGCAGGAAAAGTTGAACGACAAGAAGCCGGAAGAAATCACTCGGATTCTGACTCGCCGCTATACCCAATTAAAGCGAACCATGAGCGAGCTAACGCGCGACGAAGTACTGGAAGTTTATCTGAACGCCCTGGCGCACGTTTATGATCCCCACTCGGATTACCTGGGGCACGACCAGATGGATAGTTTTTCCATAGCAATGAACCTCTCGCTCTTTGGCATCGGGGCAACGCTGCAAAGCGAAGATGGATTCTGCAAGATTCGCGAACTGGTAGCGGGTGGTCCGGCTGCTCGCAGTGGTTTGCTCAAGCCCGGCGACCGCATCGTCGCGGTGGCGCAAGGGGATCAGGACCCGGTGGATATTGTGAATATGCCTTTGTCCCATGCGGTGGAATTGATTCGAGGCCCGAAAGGGTCAACCGTCCGATTGACCCTCATTCCCGCCAGCGCGGCTGATGAATCTGTTCACAAAAGCATAACCCTTGTGCGCGATGAGATTAAACTCGAAGATCAACAGGCAAAGGCCCGTATCGTCGATTTTCCGACCGGGCAAAATCAAACACTTCGACTCGGCGTCGTAGATCTGCCCTCTTTTTATGCCGGCATGGAAGGGAAACATGCGAGCGGTCATCGTAGCGCCTCGACGGATGTCGCCAAATTGCTGGCGAGGTTGAAGGCCGAGCAGGTTCACGGGATCATTCTCGATTTACGTCGAAACGGGGGCGGTTCGCTGGAAGAAGCGATCAATCTTACCGGGCTCTTCATACGCAAAGGCCCGGTCGTCCAAACCCGTGGTCCAAACGGTGACATCGAAGTGGGAAAGGATACCGACTCCCGGGTGGTCTACGATGGTCCTCTCATCGTGCTCACCAGCCGGTACAGCGCGTCTGCCTCGGAAATCCTCGCAGGCGCACTGCAGGACTATGGACGCGCCATCATCGTGGGCGATACCTCGACCTTCGGGAAGGGAACGGTACAGACGATCCTTCCTCTAGCGCAATTAATGGATCGGAATGGGTTGGGTCACTCTTACGATCCGGGCGCGCTGAAGATAACCATCAGCAAGTTTTACCGGCCCAGCGGCGCTTCGACGCAATTGAAAGGTGTCGCCTCCGACATCGTCCTGCCTTCGCTCAGTGATCTGGCTGAGGTGAGCGAGTCCTCGCTAAAAGATCCGCTACCGTGGGACGTTGTGCCTTCTGCTGATTATGAGCATTTGGACCAGGTGCGACCCTACCTGCTGGAATTGAGCGCAGACTCATCGCGAAGAGTAGCGGCCGAAAAGGGTTTCACCTATCTGCGCGATAATATGACGCGCCTCAAAAAAAACCTGGAAGCGAAGTCCGTTTCTTTGAATGAAGCCGAGCGCCGAAAAGAAATGGCCGAGGCCAAAGTACGGCAGAAAGAATACGAAAAGGAAAATCTGGCAGTCCGCGCAAGTATGCCAACGACCTATAATATCACGCTGAAGAATGTGGAGCTTCCCGGTTTGCCGCAACCCTTGCCGCATACAAACTCCGTGGCCATCGCGTCGAATGAAATAGCTGCGAAGAGCAGGAACGAAGCAGAGGCCACGCAGCCGGCAGATTTGTCGCAAGACGTCATTTTAACCGAGGCCGAACATATCCTGGCTGATTACGTGCAACTGCTCGCTCACAAAACGGAAACCAGCTTGAGCGCTCGATGAACTCCTCTGCGATCAGCGCACCGTATTGATGCTGCATGAATTTGAGCAATGGATTACAAACAGATTGCCAAAACCATGGAGAGTTCTACTGGTACCGTCATTTCGCGATTGCATTATGCCCAACAAACGAAGGCCAATCTGCTTGCAGGACTAAAGGTCAACGGTCACCCCCGCTGATCCACAGGGGCATCAGCGTTGCAATTTTTCGCGCATCGCCGCCCAAAACTCCAGGGGCCGGCTTAACGTCGATTGGACAAAAGACCCCAAACGGCCCGCCGGTGACAAGGAACCAGCAGGCAGATTTTTTTGGGAAAGCGAGCACATCAGGAATGCGTCCGGAACCACGGCGCAGGAAGCGGTCCGCCAGTTGATCAGCTTATTGCCCCAGGCAAGCGAATAGCTCAGCCGGGTCAACGAGCCAACGAAAGTTTCGGGCCCAACCCAACTGTGCGCGATCTCGCAGGCCTGCTCTGCCACAACCTGGTTCTCTAAAACTGCATTCGGTCCAATGGTCGCGTGAGCTCCGATTCGGACGTTCTCGCCGATCCAACATGGACCTTCGAGTCGCGCCGAGCTTGCGATACTTGCGCGGCGGCCCACCCAGATTCCGGGACGCAGTTCACGGACGCCAATCCGATTCGATTGGCTGATTTCCGCCAAACCAGCCAGCAAGCCGCTGAACCATTCCGAATAGGTCATCAATAATGTATTCGTTTCAGCGCCGGGCAAATGGTCGGCAATCACGACATCGAGAGGCTCCGCAGCCCAGCCGTCTTCGTCCGAGGGTCGATAACGTTCGCGCGCCTGTCCTGTGGTTAGCTCGGTCATTTCGGAAATGACTTCGATTTTAATTCCCCAGCGCGCTCCATCCTCCACCAGTTCGCGAATCTGCTCGGGCCGATCGGTTGCAAGAATGCGGAGATCGGTAACTTTCCGAGTCGCGAGGTGATCGAGCCAATATTCCAAAAGAGTCTGGCCGCACATTGGAATATTGACCAGAGGAACGGTTTCAGCCAAATGCGCGAGTGCGCGCCGCTCGCTCGGGCAGATCAGAATGGTTTTCATCAACGGATTAGCAGGCGCCCCGTCCCAACAAAACCGCAGGTATTGTTTTCAACAGAATTTTTACATCCACCCAGAAGCTTTGGCTTTCGATGTAACGAACATCCAGTTGCACCTGCTCCGGAAAGTCAATATCAGCCCTTCCGCCGATCTGCCAGAAGCAGGTCAAGCCAGGGGTAACCGCCAGGCGGCGGCGATCCGCATTGGAATAAAGCGCAACCTCCCGGGGGAGCGGCGGCCGCGGTCCGACTAACGACATATCCCCCTTCAGCACATTCAAAAACTGGGGCAATTCATCAAGGGAGAACTTCCGCAAAATGCGACCGACTCGTGTGATTCGAGGGTCTCCTTTCATTTTGAATGTCACCCCGGTGATATGTTGATTCTGCGCTGCCAATGCTTTGAGTTTTGCTTCGGCATCAACACACATCGAACGGAACTTATACATTGCGAAAGTTCGGCCAAATTTTCCCACCCTTTTCTGAACGAAGAATACCGGTCCCCGATCTTCAATAATGATGGCCAGAGCCAGTAAAATCAGAAGCGGACTAAACAGGATTAGAAAGAGAACGCTGGCAACGATATCGAACAGTCGCTTGACGAAATAGGTGCTGGCGATCAGCCATTTCCAGGAAATCCGCTTCCAATGGGTGTAAACGTTCATCCGCCATCGGCCGAATGGAGTGCGCACACCGCTAAAACGTTTGACTAAAAGGGCATTCAATTCCTGCTCGGTCATAAAATGATCCTCGGTGGGTTCAGTAATTCTCTCAAGCGGCCGGCAAGGGCCTCCACAGTCTGTACAGTTGGGGCTTCGCGCAGAACCACATCGGCCCAGCGCTCCTGCGGGGTCACAAACCTCTGATTCATCGGAGCAACCATGGTATCGAAACGTTCTTCGATTTCACCGATCGCCCGGCCGCGTTCGGCGAGGTCGCGATCCAAACGACGACGCTTGCACAAGTTTAATGGGCTCTGAATAAAGATTTTCAACGCAAACAAGCGTCGCAAGCTCGCGTTCCGAAACAGCCAGAGCCCCTCGCATAGAATAAGAGGCGCCGGCTTGAATGCGCGGGGCATCGGCCGCCTGGAGTGTGTTTCGAAATCGTATTGAGGAATGAGAGTTTTCCGACCTCCGGCACAACGTCGCAAAACTGATTTGAATGTTACCCAGTCGATTGATCTTGGATGATCGAAATTAATCCGCGCTCGGCGCGCTGGGGAAAGGTGCGACCGATCCTGATAAAAGTCATCCAGTGAAAGCCTGCCAGCGAGCCCCGCCAGCGCGTTTTCCAAATGTTCAGCCAGCCAGCTCTTGCCCGCGCAACTACCGCCGACAATTCCTATTAATTGCGGCATTAATGACGCTCTCTTTCGACCGAACAAAGCTTGGTTTTTCCCCAGTTCCATTGCATCCATCGTAGATAAGAGTCAAAATCGTCACAATGAGGGGTCAGCAGTGTTATCAGGGCGGACTTTGCCCCAATGCTTTCTTCAGGGGGTCCCTTGATCGATTTGAATAAAAGTGGAGGCATTCAACACTGCTGGGCGAGCCCCGTCTTCTCGTGACTGCGACCCGCGATGACAGCCTCGAACATTACTTCGAGATCGCCGATATAGCGATTGAAATCATATTCTCTATTTACAAAGTCTAACCCGTTGGAACCCAACGTTCTGGCCAGAGATTTATCCGTCAGCAACCGATCGAGGGCAGCCGCATATGCCACGGTGTCCATCCAGGGAACAAGAAATCCATTTTGGCCCTGGGTGAGCCAATCTTTAATCCCTCCCGCATCGAACGCAACGATCGGCAACCCGTAGCGCATGACTTCCAGACCAATCGTTGCAATTGGTTCTGGCCAAACTGAGCTGATGGCCACGACACTGCATTCCCGGTAATAGGCCTTCAGGTCTTCCTGTGGGATAAAACCCTTGAAACTTACCTTCTCCTGCAGGCCAAGCTCTCTGGAAAGCTGCTCGCAATACGCTTTATGATTCCCGTCTCCAAGGATCACGCATTCGAATGGGGTTTTAACGAGAGCAAGCGCACGCAAAAGAACATCAACGCCTTTGCCACGAATGATTTGGCCCGCATACATGATCAGGTTGCGATCGCTGAAACTGCTGCGAAGATTCGGATCGCCCATACGCGGTACTGGCGCATGAATCTCAATCTTTTCACCTTGAAATCCGTTGCGCAGGAGTTCGTCACGCATGTAGGGGGTGACCACGACCATGCGGTCGAATCGCTGGTTTAGCGCGATCTCTCTGCGTTTTTCGAGGTAACTCACATATTTCAACGGGATTTTCCCTCCGCCATCCCGAACGAGGAATGCACCGCATCCGAAAACGCAATACAGACTCGCAGCTCGCGTGCAGATCTTACGGCTGAAATAGCCGTATTTGTAACTGCGCATGCAGTAGATGTCGTGATCATGCACCATTCGAACCAGCGGTACTCCGGAATCAACCAGTGCCGCAATCACAGATAAATCGGCCATTTTATGAACGTAAACCACATCGGGCGCGAATCCGTTCAGAGCGGCGCGAACCGATTGGGCGCCCAAATTTGACAGCGGAAATCGAGCGGAAAATGTTTCGTTCCAGGCTGTCTCACCTTTGCCAGTGGGTGGCCCATGCAGGATTCCCAGCTCATGACCTCGCGCCTTGAACTCGGTTGCTGTGATATGAGCGTTTGCCTCGGCCCCCGCCAGAGAGCCAAAGCGTTCATGAACATAAAGAAGCTTCATCGATTCGTCTTAGGGATGTTGCCGTGCCGCAGCGCAAACCAACAAGAGGGCGCGCCCCTACGGCGCCCCTCGGGCATTCCTTTACTGGCAGAACTTCAAATTTGGGAACATAGTCCGGAGTTGCGTAAGCACGGTGCTAAAGTTTATGTTCCTGAGGAATATTAAACAGGGCGATTTGAATTGGAGTACCGAGCTTAATTACCTCAAACCAAAAAATCGTCGCGATTTCGAACCTTCGGTTTGGACTGGCTTAAATTACCATGCGTAGAAACGTAACTCCGGACAAAGTCCATGCATTCATGGAGACGTTGGCATCAAAAGCACGAAGCCAGGGGAGCGTTTATTTCACCGGAGGCGCGACGGCATTGCTCTTTGGAATAAGAGAGCAAACCATCGATTTGGACATCAAGTTTGAACCCGAGCCTCAAGGTGTTTTTGAGGCACTTTCTGAAATTAAAAACAGTTTGGACGTTAATGTGGAACTTGCTTCTCCATCCGATTTCATCCCGGTCGCTTCAGATTGGAAAGAGAAAAGCATCTTTATCGTAAAATTCGGATTGCTCGCTTTTTATCATTTTGACCTCCGATATCAGGCGCTTGCAAAAATCGAACGGGGTCATTCCCAGGACTTGCATGATGCGCGGGCCTTTCTCGAATTCGGCAAGATCGACAACGCGGAGATATGGTCTTGTTTTTCCCGCTTGAAACCGGAACTCATCCGATTTCCAGCGATCGATGAGGCCAGTTTCGCACACAAAGTGGAGGCATTTCTCCAAACCAAATGAGTAGAGTTCTGAATGACGAGTGGGATGGTCTGCCGGGTTCAGAGGTCGTTTCGCAGGGCCGCGCCGATCTAAAAAAAGGCATTCTTTCGGAGTCCGCTCTGTTGGTGTTGATTGCCGAACCACGATTAAGGTCCCTGGGGATTCAGTTGACTCCGTGCAACCTCACAATTCAAGGACCGGTCGAACACGCTCTTTATACTTTGATTGAAGAACGATTGGGTCCCGGGGCTCACAGTTTTTACAATAGCCTGATTCGCCGGATCGTGAGCTTCACACATGCATTGGAACGCGAGCAGAGTTCGTCGCTTCAGGCAGAGAACTCAACGACAAGGAATATTCAAATTACTTGAGCACGCTCCGAGCCGGATTTTAACAAACCTAGCTCGGCGTTACCGCAAACCAACACGAAGGCGAACTCTATGGACATTCCACGCGTATCCTTTTGCGAACAACTTCATATTTGATTTAATCCCAACCCATCCTGAAATGGGGAGATGGAAGGATCATTTCAAATCGCGAAGGAAGCCATTTCGGCTATCACGCGCTCGCATATGATTGGATTTTCGACGCGCTCACTCCTGAGCAAAATTAGCTGGTTCAGCCTTCCGGAGGCCGACGGCGACAAACAACTCCTTTCTCAAGGACGGTCCCGGATGTTTATGCATACTTTGCTCCCCGAAAAAGCGGAGATTCTAACGCGTGGCGGCTCCGGGCAAGAGGCCTGGGGGCATCCCCTTGAAAGAACCGCTCAATACAATCATACGAACCGGGAACGGAGCCAGCCTCCCATTTGCCCCTGGAGAATGGAAATTGGGGACCCAGCGGAAGCAGCCCGAACTCTTTTCCTAAACGTTTTTGAAATCACTGATGAACAGGTCCGGGAAGCCCCAGATGTGACATTCGTCCCGGCCGCCGGTGTCAAGATTGGCGACCGCATAATCCGATTCAACGCCACCGGTCCCTTGGGCGGCGTCGCAGGTGGGATACCTTTGACGACAACCATTAATACCGCCACTCAATATCCAACCAGTAATTGAAATTTGCTGTATCGCAGGTCCAAAGTCGAAAGGATGGGCAGATCATTGCCAGAGGTGAACTCGGGGATCGCGAGCCTGCCAGATTGAATTATTATCGCGCTCTGAAAAAAATAAAAAAAATTATCGTCCTTTATTGTCTTTTAGCGCCTTTTGCTGGGATTTATCGTCCTTTTTATTGTCCCGGATTGTCCCAGATCGTCCCTTAGTTTCCTTTATCGTCCGTCATCGTCTCCTTTTGAC
>JAQGOX010000715.1 GCA_028293365.1 Verrucomicrobiales bacterium
CGACGTGCGCGAGTTGCTCAAGCGCCGCAACATCGATCTCGCGCAGGCCCAGGCTGCGAGCTACGGCGCAACGGCGGAAGTCGACTACGGCTGGGGCCATCCGGTGCTCGTCAATGCCGAAGCCGAGACTGCGTTCGCGCGCGCCGTGGCCACGGAGCTCGTCGGCGCGGACAACGTCGCCGAGATCGACCTCGTCACGGGCAGCGAAGATTTCGCGTTCATGCTGGAGCAGGTGCCCGGGTCGTTCGTGCGGCTCGGAAATGGGGCGACAGCGTTCGTCCATAACTCGCGTTACGACTTCAACGACGAGAACCTCACGGTAGGCGCGGCGTACTGGACGAGGATCGTGGAACGCTACCTCGAGTGAGGCGTAGGCTCGCGGCGGCCGGGTTGGGCGGATTCGGAGTCGCGATCCGGTATGGATTGGTCGCGCCTGCCGGAGAAAAAAAGCCGCAGCGCCTCTTGCCCTCCGCGACCGCATACAGGTGGCCGCCCGGCCACAGCGCAGAGGTAACTTGTCCAATTGCAATTTGATAGTGCCACCGGATACCTTTCGGTATCGCCCGCTGGCGCTATCGGTTGTTCTCGACAGAGACCTAAAGGAAGCACGGCATGAGCTTGTGGAGGTACTGGGGGAAGGCAGATCCCAATTACGCTGGCTTAACCAAGTGGCATCCGCTTGGGCAGTAACGGCTCTATTTGACAGGAGTAGGCAGATGACAAAGCGTCATCGCTCGAGGGAATGGATAAAGGGTTAAGACATATCTGGGCGAAAACTTCCAAAACCGTCGCTACGGCCTGGCATCCGCTCATTCTTCACATGCTAGATGTAGCCGCCAGCGCGGACGCCATCCTGGCGCGTGAGCCGGAAACGACACGCCAAAGGATTGCAGAGATTGTTGGGCTGGAGTGGAAGCATGCCCGACCATGGCTTTTGCTCGTAGTGGCCAGCCACGATCTGGGGAAGGCCTGTCCGGGTTTTCAGTGTAAATGGCCAGAACTCCTCGCCTTGACCGGGTTACGGCTTCCTCGAAGCCCGAACACCGAAATCAATCACGCCTTTGTAAGTCAGATCGCCCTGTCGGAGCTGTTGCAAGAGATGCAGTGGCCGGAGGAGTTGGCTGAGTTAGTGGCCGATGCGGTGGGGTGCCACCACGGGGAGCGTGCTTCTCCGAACACCATCTATTACCTGGAAGGTGATGAGCGCGCTATTGGCAAGAATGACTGGGCGCAGGCGCGACGCGTCCTGCTGCAAGCATTACTGGAAGTTTTCAAGCCCGATAAGATTCCCGTAAAGCAGAAACTCTCCGGTCCCGACTTCATGCTGTTGTCAGGACTCACGAGCTTTGCCGACTGGATCGGCTCCAACGAAGACCTGTTCCCCTTCGGGACTGCCGAGGACTGCGGAGATCTGAAGGAGTGGTTTCAAGAACGCCGGGCCGCTGCTGACAAAGCATTGGACTCAATCGGCTGGGAACCCCGAATTCCACTTTCCGCGGAACCCAAGTCCTTCGAGCAGGTTTTTGGCTTTGCGCCCCGCCCGTTGCAGCAGGCTGTTGCCGACGCCCTGATCGACTTGAAGGAGCCCGCCATCCTGTTGGTGGAAGCGCCCATGGGTGAAGGCAAGACCGAGGCGGCTTTCTTCGCGCATCTGGAATTGCAGCGGCGTTTCGGGCATCGCGGTTTATACGTGGCACTGCCGACCAAGGCCACCGGCAATGCGATGTTCACGCGCACCCTCAAATTCCTGCGTGGCCAGGGAACGGATCGAAGACTCGACCTGCAGCTATTGCATGGGGGAGCGTTGCTGAATGACACCTTTCAGGACCTGAAGGTGTCCGGTATACACGATGACGAAGCAGGCGGGGAGGTTCGGGCCGGCGAGTGGTTCACCAACAAGAAGCGGGCGCTCCTGTCGGAATACGGTGTTGGCACCGTAGATCAGGCCCTGTTGCCGATTCTGCCGGTACGACACAACTTTGTGCGCCTGTGGGGTCTTGCGAATCGCGTGGTGGTCTTCGACGAGATCCACGCCTACGACGCTTACACGGGCACGCTCCTGGTTCACCTGCTGCGCTGGCTCGTGGCTTTGGGCTCGTCGGTGGTGCTTCTCACGGCGACGCTGTCGCCGTCGATACGCCGGAAGTTGGCGAATGTAGTTGGTTCTGACTTGCCGGAACCAGAGAAGCCCTATCCCCGGCTTTCCATCTTTTGCCCCGGCGAGAAGGTACGTCAAAAATATTTCGAGGCCGACCCGGCGCGTCGTCTGACTCTGCAGTTACGTGGCATCCCTCCTGATCTTCCGAGCATGCATTCGGCATTGGAAGCGCATCTTGTCGGTGGCGGATTGGGGCTGGCGCTGGTCAATACGGTGCAGCGCGCCCAGGACCTATACCGGCTCTTTGCCGGGGGTGAGCCTCTGGAGCGCGAAGGCCATCGTGTCGGCAAACGTCTGCCCGATGGCACGGAAGTATTTCTCTTCCACGCCCGCTTTCCGGCCGATCAGCGACAGCGACGCGAGGATCAGGCTTTGGAGACCTTCGGGCAAGGCGCAAATCGGACTGGCCGGAAAATCCTCATCGCCACTCAAGTGGCGGAACAAAGTCTGGACCTGGACTTCGACCTCATCGCAACCGACCTCGCGCCCATCGACCTCGTGCTCCAGCGCGCGGGGCGCCTGTGGCGACACGCGCGACCGTCCAGGCCTGTTTCCGAGCCGACCCTTCTGGTCGCGGGCCTGGCTGGCGGCGAACCGCCCTCATTTGCGAAACCCCTTTGGTGGGGGGCGGTGTACCGCGAGGACATTCTGCTACGCACATGGAGTTTGCTTCGAGATGGACAAAGAAAACATCTGACACTCCCGGACGAAATCGACGCCTTGGTACAAGCCGTGTACGAGGAGCAGGTAGATGTATCCGAGTCTCAGCGAGAACGTCTGAGCAAAGCCTTGATGGATGCTGATGGAAAAGTCATTGCCCATACCAGTCAGGCAAATCAGGCGATCATGGGTTTACCCGACGACGCATCCTGGAATGATCCGGCGAGATTCGTGCTTTACGACGAAGACGAACCCGGCGTACATCGAACCCTCATGGCGCAGACTAGGGTTGGCGAAGATTCGGTCGTCACTATCCCATTGTGGCCGCTAGCGGGGTTCACTTCTCAGGCAACGCCGGACTTCGTACAGTCCAAAGCCTGGTTCCTGCGGGCCGTGAGTCTTGCTCGCAAAGGCGTGGTCAAGAAACTGCAAAAGCTGGGTGTGCCGGAAGGCTGGAAGAAATCGCCGCTGTTGCGCAACTGTTTTCCACTGATACTGAACGCCGATGGACGCTGGACGGAGGATGCGACCGTGCGACTGGATGACGACCTGGGCCTAGTGTACGAGTCAAAGGATGCCGAATGAGCCGATTCAACCTGATCGATGAGAAATGGATCCCAGTACGTTATCCCGATGGAAGCCGCGACGAACTGGGCATTCGCGATACCCTGCTGCGAGCCAAAGTGATTACCGCCATCGAAGACCCATCGCCGCTGGTGGTAGCCGCGCTGCACCGCTTTCTGCTTGCGGTGTTGTACCGCGCCTTGGAAGGACCGACCGACATCGACCAAGCCAAGGCTTTATTCACGGAAGGGTTGCCCGGCGAGAAAATTACGGCGTATCTGGAAAAGTGGCGGGATCGGTTCTGGCTATTCGATGAGAAGTATCCGTTTGGGCAGATTCCAACGTTCGAGCCGAAGGTATGGAGAGCGTGGACGGTTCTTGCCGCCGAGCACAATGCAGATAATGCCAAGGTTCTCTTCGATCATGTAGACGTTGAAGCACCAGGCACCATCACTGAAGGTGCAGCAGCTCGATGGATCCTTGCTACGCAGACGTTCTCTGTGAGTTCTGGCAAGAGCGAGTTAGCGCACACCGGCACAGCTCCCTCGGCAACAGCTGCGTTAGTCCTGCCTCTTGGGCTCAATCTTCAAGACACCCTTCTGTTTTCCCTTGTTCCACAGAATCGCGAAGTCACAGCTTCCGATCTTTCTCTATGGGAGAGAAGCCCGGAGTTGGTTGCGAGGTTGAAAGAGGGTATTGAACGTGCTGCAAGCGGCCTTGCCGACCGGTACACGTGGAGGATCCGCTCCATCCGCCTGGAGGCGAATCAGTCAGACCGGATCGGGAAATTGGCTTTCGCCTCCGGCGTTGGAAATTCATCAATGGATCAGAGCGACCCGATGCTCGGTTACCGAATAGACGACAAGAAGGGAAAGCTGCCGATCCAGTTCCGAGAACGAGGCCTGTGGCGAGACTTCGACTCACTGCTGCCTGATGAATCACATCTGGCGCCAAAAGTAATCGAGCACGCGACGGGATTGACCCGTTCGGACCGGAGTCGATTCCCAAGATCGGTGATGGTGCTCGGGCAGGCCAACAACAAGGCGAAGATCGAATACTGGCGCATGGAACGATTTGCCCTGCCTGAAGCGCTGGCGGGGGACCGCTTTATGAGGACGGAGATCAGGCAACTTCTTTCCGATGCAGAAGAAACCCAGAAATCTCTCTGGCTGGCCTGTCGATCCTTCGCGCGAGACCTTTTGAGCCGTGGGGACCGAGAACCGGCAGGAAAGGACATCAGTGGATTCGTGAAACAGATGCCGGTGAATTCCTGGTACTGGTCCACTCTGGAATCCCGCTTTCACGAAATCTTGCGCGAATACACACTCGAACGGGATTCTGAGGACATTCGCTGGGAGTGGCTGAAGTCTATTCGGGACACATTGACAAAAGCGTGGGATCAACATCGCGCTTCAGTCTCCATGGGTGACGTCTGGGCTATCCGCGCCCTCGCAAGAGCTGAAGGGCCAGTGTTACGCAAACGGAAGGAACTGAACAAAGAGATTCTGAAACTCGAACCGCAGGAGGAGGACGCATGAGCGGGCTCATCGAATGGTTGGAAGACGTGAATGCCAAGGATACAAAGGTGAGGGCAGTGCTGCGGCGTAGCCTCGCTTTTGAGCCCGGAATGTTCGTGGCTGCATATCCCTATGTCGAGCCCTTTGTGAAGGATGAGAGCAAATCCTTCCGGCGGGAGATGCACTACCTTGTGGCTGGCCTATGGGCCGCACACTGGCGAAAAGGGCGGACCGGAGTACCAATGCCAATCGGGCAGGCATGTGCGACCCATCAGGGGACAAGTGGCTCCACGAGTACTGAGCGCCGCTTCATCAACCTGCTGGATTCCGACCGCGACCAGTTGCCGCACCGCTTCCGCCAGATGGTTGCTCTCCTCAAGGAGCAGGCCATTGACTTCGATGCTCTCTTGAAAGGGCTCCTGTACTGGAACGACGATGAAAAGCGCACACAGAACGCCTGGGCGCGCGATTTTTACCGAAACCTGAATCTCGAAACAGCCGACGATAATCAAACTGAAAAGGAGATCAACGAGTGAAAACAATGATCGAGATTCATGCTCTTCAGAATTTTGCCCCGTCGAATCTGAACCGCGATGACACTGGCGCTCCAAAAGATGCACTTTTCGGTGGTACTCGCCGCGCCCGTGTATCCAGTCAGTGCCTCAAGCGTGCGGTGCGCCAGCACTTCACAGAGTTAGTCGAGCAGAATGCACTGGCATGGGACGATGTTGCCCTCCGCACCAAACGTGTGCTGAATGCATTAACCAAATCCTTGGTTGCAAATGGGCGCGCCGAATCAGAAGCGGCCGAGAAAGCGCGCCTGGCATTGGCAGCCATGGAGCTTTCGGTGAAGGACGATGGAAAGAGCGAATACCTCCTCTTTCTGGGGCAGCGAGAAGTCACCGATATAGGCAGAATCATCCACGAGAAGTGGGATTCCATTGCTGCAACCGATGTAGCCTCTAGCGAGGGGAAAAGACCAGGCAAAGTTAAGAAGCGGGCCGCTCAGAATGCTGATCCCGAGCTGAAGAAAGCGCTCGACAAGGTGTTCAACGGCGGCAAGGCC
>JAQGOX010000716.1 GCA_028293365.1 Verrucomicrobiales bacterium
CACTGCCGTCTTTCCATCCGGGATTTTGGATCGAGACCGGGGTCAGGCTCAATTCATACTTCTCCTTTAAGTTCTTGAGATAAGGCAGGCTACGCAAAACGGATTCTGCATCGATTCCAAAATCCAATTGGCAGGCGATTTCGTTGACGCCGCTTTCGCTGGCCGTATTTACGAGGTTGAAACAGCTCTCTGGGGTTCCAAAAAGCGCACCAGTCCGGTAATAGCGTTCGTAGGCGAATTCCGCCATTTGGTTCAATTGCTTTTCATCCCATTGTGCTGCCTGCCCAAGACGCTGCACATCAAGAGAACTCCGAATATATTTCAGAAATGGCGCACGAACTTTCTCTTGAACAACATCGGGACTCTTGTCCAGAAACGAATGCAACATCAACGTCACACAACCTTCGCCAACATTGTTACCCCGTTCCCAGGAGAGACGGTAAGATTGAATTTTCTGCGAAAGCTCTTCGAGGCTGCTCGAAAAAAGCATCGTCAAAAGATTGCAACCCAGCCTGCCAGCCTCGTCGAAAGTTTTCGGATTGCCTGCAGCCGTGAACCACGTGTCGAGCTCTGTTTGAATGGGGCTTGGAAATGCACGAATCTCCACTGCTTCTCCCTTGCCATTCTTTCGCTGAACGGTGCCGCCTCGCCAGAGGTGGCGCACCTCTTGAATCCGTTCGCTCAATACTTCTTTCGTTCGGGCAAAAGTCTCGGGCGAAAGAACGAAGTCGTTTGGATTCCAACCGCTGGCAAAGGAAATATCGACCCGTCCACCAGAAAGGTTATCGACCATAGCCCACGCTTCCACGACCCGTAGTGGATCTTCCAAAGGAAGGACTACGCTTCCAGCCCGCAATCGAATATTGCGGGTAATACTTGCAAGTGCCGCAGCCAAAACCGCTGGGTTTGGATAAATCGCGCCGAAACGATGAAAATGCCGTTCCGGAACCCAAATCGCCTTAAAGCCGTTCTTGTCGGCAAACTGCGCACATTCGCGAACCAAATAATATCGGTCCTGTTCGGATTCGCTGCATTCTTCCGAGAAAAAGAGCAGACTAAAGTCCATCGCTTTTTTACGAATGTTTCCTACCGGCAAATGTGTGGAACCGTTTTTACTCAGTATAGGCGCCACTGTGGAGGACTTTGCTTTGCCCAAAGCGGCAAGGATGGCACGTTTTTGCGCGAGCGGAAGCCTCGTTAAATCGGGAAGCGTCATGGATAGACCTCCTTGTTCAGTTCCGCATCGAGCGCTGCGGCCAATGCCTCCAACGTTGGGGAATCCCAAAAGATTTTCGGATTTACTTCAAGTCCCAAACGCTTCTGCAAATCATCTGCAAGCTTAACCGCATTGATGGAATCAAGGCCGAAGTCGGTGAGCGGCTTCCGTCGATCGGATGGTTGCAGTACCAGTTTCAATCGGTCCTTTAGCGCTTCTTCAATTTGACCCATCGCCGAAGTTAGACCGGAACGGGTCCTGGAAATTACTAACTCACCATTGCCATTTCGGGATGGTATGGGAATCAGCCCCCGAACCAGCTCTATATCCTCTGCGCTCCCGTCAGTGAATAAATCACGTAATTGAATATCAATTTCCTCCTCTGATAACTCCGGCTCAGAAAACGGCGCACGGTCAACTCCGTCCGACTGAATGCGAAGAAGCTTATTAATTTTCCCGCGGTCGCCATCGATTACGGCATAGAAGTTCCCGGTTTTTCCGAGGCACGCATGAAGAGCCTCCCAACCATGTTCGATCGATAGCAACTTAATACCGCCGGCCTCCAACATCGTTCGTGACGCAAAATGCCCGGCTTTTTCCCATTGGCTCCAGGCGATCGTCAGACTGCGTCCGGATCGCATTCCTTTAACCGACAATTCGTTTCGGTATTCTGCGAAAGCATCCTGGAATCGGCAGGCTGCTGCGTAGTCAACCTGACCGGCATTCCCAGTCAGCGAAACAGCGGATGAAAACGAAACAAAAAAATCAAGTGCATCGTTTTTGGTCAGTTCGTCAAGGTAAAGGGTACCCTCAATTTTTGGGGCTAGAACCCGCCCGAAGTTTTCAGAAGTTTTGCGATACAAAAGCGCGTCTTCGACAACGCACGCCAAATGGAGAATACCATGTATTGCGCCGCAGTTTTCGCGCGTCTTCTTCAACGCGTCATTCAGCTGGTCACGGTTGCTTAGATCGGTTTGGAGATATTCGACCTGGGCCCCCAGGGCGCGAAGAGCATCGAGCTTCTTTTCCCTCTCCTGATTCAAAGGACTGCGCCCGAGCAACACAATTCGCGCGCTGTAATGTTCCGAAAGCAACCGAGCAAACTCAGTTCCAAGTTCACCCAGACCACCGGTAATCACGTAAACTCCACCCCTGCGAAAGCCCACTTCTACCGAGGTGGCCGACTGCGGGACTGATATGGTTTCGCGCGCGAGGCGGCCATTTCCATCATATCGAATCTCTCCGTTTGCAAACGAGCCGTGTATTTCTTTCCAAATTATTTGTCTCAATTCTTCCGGGGCGAATGGCGCTCCATCCATTTGGAGGCTTTTGATTTTGTAATTTGGAGTTTCGCGTTCCAGGGACCGGCCGAACCCTGAAACTGCAATATCAAACGGGGTTCCATTCCGAAACACATGCTGCAACCGAATCGAGTTTGTGTAAAACGAACTTTGAAGTGATTTCGTGATATAGAAGAGCGTCAGCAATTCCATATTTGACGTTCCTGATACCAAATGAATTTCCTGCTCCGGGGCACGATAGCTCCAGAGTAGTACGACATCCGTGGGTGTAAATTTCTCCTCCAACAGGCGATCGACCAACCATTGATAATCTGCCTGCACCCCAGGACGAATCGAAAAGTTTTTGCCGGTGGCGCTGGGATGATCCGTTGCCTTGGTCACCACTCGAATTTCGAGCGTCGAGCCGTTTTTAACCTGCTCCCATTGAGCGGCGAATTCTGTCGAATCATCGAATAACAGCAATTGCACACCGCCTTTCGAATGATATCCATTCGTGTTAATTAAAGGGGACGAGATCCATTGGGTTGTGTAATAAGCGTCTTCTGGCAAAACCGTTCCTGAATGATCTGCAATTGGTTCGGACGCAGATGGCCTCGGTTTCGGGATCCAATGTCGATCCCGCGCGAAAGGATACGTTGGAAGAGAAATGCGGACTTGCGGGGCCTCATTTGCCTTCAGCCGCATCCAGTCAACATTCCGGCCGCCAGCCCAAAGCTTTCCTAGTTTCTCGAGTTTTCTATGCTTGTATAGGCTCTCCAGATAAACTTCCTCTTCTGCATCAATCTCTTCAGCCAGCGCTTTTCCATCTCCGATATCCAAATCCTTTCCACCTTCTCCGAGCAAGACTTCCAACTTTCGGGACAAATCACCCGTATCAGAGACGCACACTGCGAAACGCCAATCCATTGCTTCCCGTCCAATTTGAAGGGTCGATGCGAGCCCCGCCAGGTTCGTATCCGGATATGTTTCCAGCTTCGTTTTCAACTGTCCGGCCTTTTTCAATAACTGCTCCTTGGTCCGAGCTGAAAGAATTATCAGTTCAGTTTGAGACGCTTTCGGAATCGGCCGCATCTCTGGGAGTTCTTCCACTACGATGTGGGCATTGGCGCCACCAGCGCCAAAGGAGCTAACACCCGCCCGTCGCGGCTCGATTTTCCCGTTGTGAACTGGCTGCACCCATTCCGCAAGTTCCCGCCGGATTTTGAACGGCGTTTCCTCGAGGGATAGATTCGGATTCAATGTTTCAACATGCAGCGAAGGCGGCAATTCACGATGCTGCATTTGAAGAAGCACCTTGATTAATGCCGTCACTCCTGCAGCCGCTTCCAGGTGTCCAATGTTCGCTTTTGCCGAGCCGAGCGTGCAGAACTGCGATTTCGCGGTAAATTTGCGAAAAGCCCGTGTCAATCCGGTTACTTCAATCGGGTCTCCCAGCGCCGTTCCGGTCCCGTGTGCCTCGATGAACCCGATAGTCTCGGCGGGCACCGTGGAACGTTCCAAAACGTCTTCGATCAATTCAGCCTGGGCTATCGGGTTCGGGACACTGTAGCCGTTCGTCTTGCCGCCATGATTCAGACCGGTAGCCTTAATAACACCATAAACGTGATCCCCGTCCGCCAGGGCGGATGAAAGCGGTTTGAGAAGCACTGCTCCTGCTCCTTCGCCCGGGACGTAACCGTCACCTCCGGCACCGAAACTGCGGCATTTTCCATCCGTGGATGCGAACTTCATCTGACAAAGTTGACGGTACTTATTCGGATGAAGAGAAAGATTCACCCCGCCAGCAATCGCAGCCCGGCACTGACCTCGTTGCAAACTTTCACATGCGAGATGAATGGCCGTAAGCGAGGACGAGCAGGCGGTATCGATCGCCAGACTTGGTCCCTTGAAATCAAAAGTGTAGGAGACACGATTTGCGATCGACCAATAGGCCGACCAGGGTAGAGGCGCACGGTTGTTTGGATCTTCCGCACCATATAGCTGATAATCGCCCCACATAACCCCCACAAAAACTCCCACATCTTTGTGGCGGGATTGCCCGCTTCTTTCACGCAATGATGCCGGCGTGTATCCGGCGTCTTCGATCGTAGCATAGGCAATCTCCAGAAAATGTCGTTCCTGAGGGTCCATCAGTTCCGCCTCCTGGGGAGATATTTTAAAAAAGAGCGGATCGAAACAGTCGTATTCGCCAATGAAACCACCCCATTTGGAATAAACCTTCCCATCTGCTTTCGGATCGGAGCTGAAATCTCTCGCGCAATCCCATCGCTCCGGTGGTATTTCCGTAATGCAATCACGGCCATCGCGCAAATTGGTCCAGAACTCTTCTACGCTCGCAGCCTGCGGAAACCGCCCTGACATGCCGATGATTGCTATAGGCTCGTCACGCTGAGGAGTGGAAACTTCACTTCGATGGATTGCGGCACCTTCGACGGTTTCGTTCGCCACTTCACTTCGAACAATCTCTCGATCCAGCTTCAACAACCGATGCAAACTTCCAGCGTGATTCTGGACAAAATGGTTCGCGAGTTCTTGCAGAGTCCGACACTCAAAAAACAACGTTTTGGACACCGGACCAAAGTTTTTTTGGAGCAATTCATTAAACTCTTCGATCATGAGCGAATCGATGCCGAATTTCTCGAACGAATCATGCGCGCGAATGGCGTGCGGCGGAATTTTGAGTTCAGCGGCAAGAATGCCCCGCAGTAATTCTTCAGCCTGAGCCTGCAGATTTCCGGACGATGTATCCTCAGGTTTACGTGCACCGCTTTGTTGATCCTTTTTTGGCGATAATTGACGGACGCCGAATCCGCGAATTCGAAGCAAAACAACCCCAATCTCATCCAGTATGTCGATATTAAATCGAAATCGATTTTCGCGTGCTTCTACAAGCCTGGCATGGGCTACAATTTTTTCAGGGAGCGAATCTGAATAAATCTCCAGCACCTCGACACCGTAGGGAACAAAAGCAGTATTAATTCCCGTGATGTGCTGTTCGATTAAAACGACCACCGTTTGTAATGCACCATCCAATAATCCCGGCGGCCATCCCCACCGACGATCTTCGGGCGCGGCTGCGGTAAGCGCGGCGATTGCCTCCTGCTCGCCGACCCGCAGTTCACTGATCGTCTGAAAACTCTTTCCATAGCGAATCCCGTGCGAAGCAAACAATTCGTAAAGCTCTTTACTGCGAAAAACCTTCGAGCAACGTTGACGAATGGACGTCAAATCCAAAGGCGCAATCGATTCGCGCGCGAGCGCACCGGCGTGCGTCTCGAAGTGAACCCCTTCATTGGAACGTAAGACGATGCGCTCGCCTGCAGCCCCCGATTGCGTCTCAACAATGGCCTGCCGCGGAACTCCGTTTACCTTGAATGGCAAAGTCCAAACACTATCCCGGAACGCAATCGCGTCAGTCTTGCTCTGGCCTCGCGCGGTAGAACGAGCCCATTCCAAATAGATTGCAGCCGGTAAAATGGAATGACCGTCAATAACATGGTCTTTTAAAAACAATTCATCGCAAGAAATCTGAAATGATTTGTCCGAAATCGGCTGAAGTTTCTTCGCATCTGGAATCCAGTACTGCTGCCGTTCAAACGGATAAAGCGGAAGCGCCGTACGTTGAGGTTTTAAACCGTCATACAAGCGGAGCCAATTCACGTTCTGACCCTGTGCATACTGGTTAGCCAACGTGGCAAGATGGGCCCTATATTCTGGAGCCGAAGATTCAGTTCGCAGAAGAACAAATAACCTCTCGATATCCGTGGTCTGAGAATTCAACGATCCAGGGCCTCTTTGGTCCCTTAAAACATCGATCAATTCATCAACCGTGTTAGCAACGAACGCAGTGCGATACTCGAAATGGTCGCGCCCCACATTTAAGGTGAAGCTCACTGCGCCCAAGTCACATTCTCTGTGTGCTTCGAGCCATTCCAGTAATTGCGCCCGCTTTTTTTGCAATGCATTCGCGGTTTTTGCCGAAAGTGTAAACAGAAGAGCGGGCTTCGAAGAGCGATGCTTTGCTTGAACAACCGGCGACTCTTCCATGACTAGATGACAGTTCGTGCCACTGAATCCAAAGGAACTGATCGCAGCGCGTCTTGGTGCTCGCCCCCTTTCCCAGCGTGTTAGTTTACTATTTACAAAAAACGGCGTCTCCGCGAGGTGCAACTGCGCATTCTCATGTTCGAAATTCAGCGAAGGCGGTATCGCCTCATTTTCAAAACTTAAAAGGACTTTGATCGCGCTCGCGATTCCGGCCGCGGTAGCCGAATGTCCGATGTTTGTTTTGACAGAACCAAGCGCACAGAAACCCGTTCGTTTTGTGTAACTTTGAAAAGCTGCGCACAGCGCATCTACCTCAATGGGATCTCCCAGCTTAGTTCCAGTGCCGTGAGTCTCTATATAGGTAATGGTCGATGGATCAATGTTATGACGTTCATATACGTTTCGCTCCAGGGAAGTTTGAGAAACGGCGCTTGGAGCAGTGATCCCATTGGTTTTGCCGTCCTGATTCGTTCCCGATCCCAGAATGACACCGTAAATCTGATCTCCGTCCGCCAGAGCGCGTTCGAGCGATTTCAACACGAGCACCCCTGCTCCTTCACCCGGCACGAAGCCGTCGGCACGATCATCGAAGGCTTTGCATTGCCCGGACGGTGACAACATCCCAGCCTTGCTGCAAAGAAGATGAAACGTGGGGGTGGTATTAATAAAAACACCGCCCGCCAAAGCCATATCGCTCTCTCCAGAACGAATGCTTTGGCAGGCAAGGTGAATTGCCACCAATGAAGACGAACAGGCTGTATCCACCGCCAGCGCGGGACCTTTAAGATTTAGAAAATAGGCAAGTCGTCCTGCCAGAATCGAGGGCTGATTCCCCGTGAAAACAAAACCATCGTTAGCAATTCCGGCGTCGCGCAGCTTTAAATAATAATCGCCCCCACTGGTTCCAACGAAAAGGCCGCATCGACTCTGGCTCAATGCCTGGCCGGAATAACCGGCATGTTCCAACGCATGCCAGGCTTGCTCAAGAAAAACGCGCTGTTGCGGGTCCATCCGCTCAGCCTCCCGCCCCGAAATATTAAAAAACAACGGATCGAACTGATCGACGTGGCTCAAAAATCCGCCCCATTTACTCACGCTCCGGTCAATCGCCGCCTGATTTGAGTCATAGAATCCATCAATCGCCCATCGTGCGGCTGGAATCTCCGTTATGCAGTTTTTTCCAACAGCCAGATTTTTCCAAAATTCCTGGATGTCCTCTGCAGCGGGAAACGTCCCCGCCATGCCAACTACGGCAATTCTCTGGACCGGTTGGTTTGCTTCGGCCAGTTTTGACTCAACCTTGCTCCTCCGATCTGGAACTCGAACCACAATTTTCCCAATGTTTCGCCTCAATTCCAGCTCGCGAAAGGCCTCTTTTATTTCAGAAAAAGGGATTACCTTCGCCACCGTCGGTATAATCTTGCCCTCGCGCAGATGGCGGACCATTTCGTCCAAATATGCCGGAACAGTTTCGAGGTTCTCTCTATGCAACTCGAGTAAATTGATCGAGTGGATCGACTGGTTTTTTGTAAGCCGCGACAAATCAAGTGCTTTAGAAGAACGGAGTCCCGACAACGCGATCTCGATATAACGTCCATTCGGCTCAAGCAAATCAAAACCCTTTTGAATCGCGTCACCTGACAAGGTATTGAACACCACATCGATTCCGCGACCGTTATTTAGACTTCGGATTTCCGTTGCAAAATCACTTGTTCGATAATTAATGACATGCTGAACGCCGAGTCTGGTGAGATATTCCAGTTTATCCTGACTTCCAGCCGTTGCAAAGATCTCCGCGCCGGCCTTTTGCGCCAACTGCACCAACATCAAACCAGTTCCACCTGCCGCAGTCTGAATTAGAACTTTTTCCCCCGCTCGAACCTGAGCTCGTTCAAATGCCCGGAGGGCGGTCAGAAACACCACCGGAAACGCGGCCGCATCTTCAAACGATATCTCCTCCGGTTTCGCAACCACCAAACGCTCATCAACTACTACCGTTTCAGCCTGCCCGCCAAAGTTTGCTCCTGTCAGCGCAATGACCGGATCGCCAATCTTGAAACGCGTAACCCCGCTACCGACCTCAGATACAAAACCGGCAACCTCGAATCCGGGTACGAACGGATACTCCGGCATCGTGGGATAAAGCCCCCGAATGCAAAGCCAATCTCCAAAATTAATCGAAAAGGCGCGAACTTGAATCTGAATTTCAAGAACATCCGGCGTGCGCAACTGAATCGGCTCAATACTTAAATCATCTAT
>JAQGOX010000740.1 GCA_028293365.1 Verrucomicrobiales bacterium
CAAAAACTGGGACTACGGTGAATTGAAACAGGAAGGCAGCCATATCATCTTACAAACGGAAACTCCCTCACGCCAATGTATCTCCGTGCCCGACCACAATCCGCTACGCCTCGGCACGCTCCATAGCATCTTGCGATTGGTCGCCCGGCACAAAGGAGTCGAGAACGAGGACCTTTTGAACGAGCTGCTCTGATTCTTGCCTCTTGACGGAAGGTTTCTCATTTCCAGTGATATCTCTCAGCCCAGTTCATATGCGGACAATTGGGCCTTTGAACTCGCTTGGTTAAGAGGTGCGAAGTCGTCTGACGATACAATCCAATCAATGTCTGCGGGAGAACCGGTCCGCACGTCCTCCGTAGCAAATTTACTGCGGAGGGTGAGCGGGCTGGGCCTGATGAGTCTGATGGACTATGAGCCAAATGACCCGCGTGGCCAATGCTGAAACTGCGACGACCGCAACCAGCACAAAGCACCAAATCACGGCTCGAATAGCCATGCTGCCCCGCTCAATGCGCGCGTACTGGTAGCAGCCATACAAAACGCCGCTGATAACGGCGAAAAAACCAGCGAACAAAAAGCAGGTGAGAAGCAATGGAACGCGACTTTGTTGTCCAGGCTGGGGGCAACGCCAAATCGGTTTCCACCTTCCAGACGTAAGAATGAACTCGATCTCAAAGGCTTTCTCACGCGCTGCGGGTTGTGCTCGGCGCACAAACCCGCGGTCCGTTCCGCTTTGGCGGCGTTGTTCGCTCGGGCGGAGACTGAGGCGGGGTGAGATGCCCACGTCGGACGTGGGCGCGCGGGGCGCACAAATGATTTTTGTTTTTGGTTTGGTAACCCCAGAATGATGCCCTGGGCCTGCATATTTCGCCCTTTCAGGACTTACGCGGGTGAACGGGGGTAATCCCGCGTGTCGCCTCACGCGAGAGCGCGCTGCTTGTTCGTTGGCTCTTCCCGAACACTGAAATGTTCAACGTCAATTTACACTGGCGGAAGATCTTGAATTTGAGGGCTTCGACCACGCGATTGCGCCAAACAATCCGATGAAGACTAGAATTCCTCCGAGTACCATGCCTTTTGAGGCGAGGGTCGTGCCGGTCGTTTCCCGGACCCGCAGGTTGATGCGGAGATCGGTGTTTGTTTCTACCTGAAGGGAACGTTCGAACGTGAGTTCGCGGCCTTGTTGCGGGATTGAGGCGGTAATCGCGGAGGGTTTGGCTACGACCGCTTCCTGCTGCTGGATGACTCTTTCAACAAGACGCATTTGCACCGCATTTTCTTCGGCGCTGTTGAGATCCATCAGGTGCTTTGCTTCCTGTTGGGTATAGGCCGGAGCGAGGTTGTCTCGCACGTTGCGAGGTGCGGCGGCGAGGATATCTCCCTGACCGGCGATTTTCGCCTGGCGCACATTGAGACCGACCAGCGCTTGCTGCGTCTTCAGATTGTGCAATTGCACCCGCGCGTCTTCGTTGAAGGCGTTATCGTGTTGCGAGAGGCCATACGCATTCTGGAATGCGCGGCGGGCCTGTTCGGGATCTCCTTTTTCGAGGAGGGAATTCGCGAGGCTCAAAAACTGTCCGGCTTCGCGGGTTTTTTCTTTTTGTGCTCCGGCCTCCTGTCTTGCATACGTTTCCAAATCCACCGAGACGGGTTGTGGCGCGTTGTTTTGATCCCGAAGCTCCAGCGTTCCGCTCCATTTCCCGGGCTGCCATCTCTCATTCAGAAAAACATGCCATTTGATGTTTTCCAGCGGGAGATCGAAGCGCGGGCCGACCAAAGCCAGGTCCATGCGGCGGGCCCTGGCGGCTGCTGCCTGACTGGTATAGAGAAATTCAACCGTGACCTGCTCTCCAGTCTTCGAATGCTGCTCCAATGGAATCAGGATTTGTTGCTGATCGCTCCAGGGCCAAACACTATTTTGATTCACAAACGCAAACCAAAACCGCGCGTCACCCGGAAGAGTTAAATGGAGCAGTTGTTTATCTCCCGGAATCAAGGTGAGCCGGACCTGGGTGAGCATCACGCCGTTGTCGGAAATCACGGAGGTCAATTCGACGTTCGTCACGTGTGCTGGAAGAAGTTTTGCCGCTTCGTGCCGATCAAAACGAAGCGGAAGCTGAAAGTCGGGTTCGACCAGACGGAATGTATAATTCGCCGGAAGCGAGGTCGAATCCGCCCACAATGCCCGGGGAATGGATTGAGGCTCGACTGGTTGCAAGGCAGGTGGAACCACATCGATTCGGGCTTGCAAGCGGCTGCTGGATTGAAGCGCCACAAAGCCGCGCTGCAGATTCACATCCTGAGCCTGAATACCGATAACGACAGTGTTGGTGGCACCCTGAGCCAAGCGCTGATTGTAATCCAGATGCAACAGCAGCTTTCCACTGACGCGCCGGGCCAATTTGATCTCCCAATCGCGCATGGCAGTGTTGGTTTGCACGATTCGATCGAGAAAGTCGGAAACCTGGTCACCACGAAAATGAACATTTTCCGCATTTGCGGGAAGGCGCACACGGAGGGTTTTGAGCCCGGCATTTTCGATCTCATATTGCAGATTGCCACTGATTTTGAGCATCGATTCCTCGCAAACAACCTGTTGCAGACTGGTCACCTGAGTCCAGGCATCGACTCGTTCCAGGTCCAACGCCAGTTTCCAATCCGATTGCAAAAGCCGAAAAGCGATCACACCTTTCTGGTGGACTCCATACTGCAAAGGATCCAACTGGGTCATTCCTTCCCGTGTCGAAACCTGCACCCTCATTCCTTGCTCTGGAACAATCAATAATTGGCCTGACTGTTTCGTGGCCTCACGGAGCAGTAGATTGGGAACAGCCCAACCGGCGGCGGTGCGAATGCCTGGACCGATCAAGGTCAATGCAAACTGCTGTGTTCCTTCGGTGCGACTCTTCAAATCGAGCGTAATGATTTTGCCTGCGTCCGTCTTCACTTCCGTCCAATGACTCATGGCCGCGCCCGTGATGGAATCCACATCCAAACCGGTTGGCAGAAGGAAACTCAGTTTAAAGATGCCGGCTCTTGTGATTGCGACCGTCAGATTTATTGCCAGCACCGTGCGATCTTCTCCGAGAGAAAGTGTTTGTTGAGATTCGACGCGGACATCGGGCTGCACGGCCGATGCTTTTAATGAGATGACCGCGGTGGCACTGTCGTAGCGAAAAGCGCGGCGGAGGTTCAAACCTGGAACCTGCCCACGTAACGGTTCGAGAACTGTTCCCGGAAAATCCTCCAGATTGATGATTGAAAAACCATTGCCAGCAGCGTCATCCAATTGAACTTCGGATCCCGTGGCAATTCCAAGCAGGCCGACCTGGCCAGCCGCATTGTTAACCGAGAGCAAACCGATCGATTGCTCTGATGGCAACGGTCCCGTGGCTGTTTGGGATTTGATCAGGAGCGAAAAAGGCTGCGCCTGACCGGGGTTCAATCCGACACGAAGCTTTCGCGTGGTGGGATCGAAACGCCAGAGAGAAACCGGCGCGCCCTGAACATCTGTAATAGTCAGTCCTGCCGGCACGTCAATGATCGTTTCGTGTAACACTCCCTGAGCCGGTCGAAATTGAATCTGGTGCAAGCCTTCGATGATACCCGCTCCGGGAACGTAGAGTTGCGCGAGATCAGCATAAAAAACTGGCTTCTCTTTGTTCGGATCGCGTGTGCCTGGTTTCCATGCGATCCAGGCATCGTTCACCGGCGAGAGCACGAGATTAAAAACGGCCAATGCGTTGGAACCCGATTCCGCGCGCACGACGGAGACGGCTTGAGGCGCGATCACCTCGGCACTCAAGTCAGCGAGTGTTAACGTAACCGTGCTCACCAAACCGTGTTGGGTTGGCAGTGCGAATCCACGCTCTCCATTGCGAACGACAACCGCAACCTGGTATTGCAATTCGATGTCAATCGTGGTGTCTTTTTCAGCCATAATCGCCGGTCTTGATTGACCATCGACCCCGGTCTGAACGAGGCGAGCGGAGTCCCGAGGGAACTCAAGCTTCGTAATAACAGCAGCGCCGTGCAGCAAAGGGAGGAGTTGTCCCTTGCGTGCATCCCAATGGAACCGGGCGACACCGAAGACGGCATCGTTAGTGACATGAACCTGATGCGATACGGAATCCGCACGCGCGACCCTCTTTGCGGGATCGATGGCTACTGTGTTTGGTTCCTGTGCGAACGCCGTAGGAGCAATAGTCGAGAACGCACCCAGGAGCAGCAGTACAGTCGTTGCCGCCAAACCTCCCGGTGCGGCGTCCACGGAAGTTTTTCGCGGGACCTGCCACCAATGGACAAGCAGCGGCACTGCGATTTGGGTAATGACGAAAGCGATCACCACAACAAAAAACCAGGCAGCTCCATTCGGGGCGCGCAGAGGAGCCCAGAACAGTAGAAGCCAACCGGCAAGAATCGCCCATTTACGATTGAAACCTTCCAGAACAAGGCCGGAAAACCATAAAACCAATGCGCCCAAGACAGGCCATAATCTCCAGGACCATTCCAATACAGAAGGTGGGAGAGGAACATGCGCGACCTCCAGGATTAACGAACTTTCCGCCTGCTGAATGGGAACGACGAATTCGAGACCAGGCGCAACCTCCGTCTTGAATGACGAAGCCAATTCGACGAATTGAAATAGCAGTGCGATGGCTGCGGCACAGGCGACAGCCCCAAGCAAGCCACCCAGCAAATGCCGGGGACTGAACTTATAACTGCCCGTCCCACTCGCAAATCTGAACGTGATGACTCCGACGATGAGCAGCGCAAGCATGATCCCGCAAGCGCCGTAGGTACTTCGGGGAGGCAAGGAGTTCCAAAGACGCGCAAGAATCGCAAAGCCCGAATTGTTGGATGAACCCTTTATTGGAGCCAGAGATCCGCCGCGATAGAGTAATTTTTGTCCAGTCTCCGGTTCAATTTTCCAATTCGCGAGAAGCACTGGAGCCGTTACAA
>JAQGOX010000777.1 GCA_028293365.1 Verrucomicrobiales bacterium
TGGCCAACGAGTCGGCCGCCGGCGTCACGCGCATCGCGCTGGACTACCAGCTGCCGATCGCCAACGTGATCCTCACCACCGAGAACCTCGAGCGAGCAAGTGGACTCCTGTAATCAGCAGCGCTAAAACCAGAAACGATCCGCGCAACGCCAATTTCAATTTCGAAAATCTATACTGGGGCGGGTTCTTCTCTTCCGAAGGTGTCCTGAATCCGAACAACTTCCTTATTACGGCATCATCCAGTAACGGGACGCAAAGCACGATCATCAGAAGGTTGAAAAAGCCATAATTGCCGGTCAACCCGATGATCAACTGAAGCGAAGCAAATACAGTCGCACACAGAATACGGCCTCGGCGCGGTCCAAAAATAAGGAATGGCAAAGCGAGCTCGATAAAGAGCATAACGATAATTGAAACCGCGTGCCCGAAGTGCGGCATTTGATGCGCTACAAAGCCCAGCATGGTCGGCAGCGGTTGCGTCTCATAATGGAAATCCAGTGCGAATAGATTCCGCCACGCGGAATCCCCGCTCCCCAGCTTTACCCAGCCCGATTCGAACATGAGGCGAAATGTCAGCCACCGGGCGAGAAATAAGGCAATGCCCGAAGGGGTATTGCCACAGCGTAAAGTGCGGCTTGCCGGTGCAAAGAAGACCGCAACCAACCCCGCCTCCAGGAGTAGATTTTCCCACTGAAAACTCATAAATAAATCGCCCGCCACGGTCATCGATAAATAGAGAATCCAAAGAAGAACGAGATTCAGCAGAGGCAAAACGCCCGCCATCAGCAGAACGGCGCAGATCATTCCTGCGATGCATTGACCCTGCAGCGAAGGGTCGCTCGCCCCGAGCCACCAGCACAGAGTTGGCATTTGATGCAAGAGTTCAAGTCCATGCATCCGCTCCGCTTCAATGTGGAGAATTCGTTGAAATGGTTGAATTCCGTCGGGACCAACCAGCCCACTTACTTGTGAAACAAGGGAAACAAATGCGCACAAATAAACCAGCCCGAGCAACCGGAGGAATAACGATCGTGTTAGATCATATTTAACCTCTTGATCCGGAAGAATCCAACGCGTGACCATCGAAAAAAACATCCGATGCGTCGCCACAAATGCATAGGCCGCTTCGTTCAGCTTAGCAAAAAGTTTCGACCGTTGATAAAGGCGCAACAGCCATCCCCAATTAGGCCCATGCGCAAGCGACCGAAAGACTGCCTCGGCTCCATTGTAGACCAAACCATCCGTTTCGACCAATTGCACTGATCGGGAGTAATCGTCCGGCGGAATCTCCGAAAACCTTCCTGCCGCCAGAATCTCTTGTGAAGAAATATACTCAACCCGGTTTCCGGTGGCCTTTTTCCACTGCTCAATCCAACGCATGCAAAAATTGCAGTCGCCGTCGTAAATGAGCAACGGCTTGCCTGGAATTTGACTGACCTCAATTTGCACAAAATGAGACTAGCGCAAACCGATTGATTGGCAACGGACTAGTCGTCAGAGGCACAGGAACCCTGCATCTGAACCTTGTTTTCCGGAAAAACCGACTTACGCCAACCGGCGGAAGTGATGATGCTTGCGGCTCCTTTATACGTTTACTACTGCACCGCGTCGTAAATTATTTTCTTTACGCCAAACTCGGTGTCCCATTCGTAAGGCATTATCTGCTCCAACGTCACCACGATCAATTTGTCCGCCGGACTCACCCAATAATGCGTGGAGGCTGCGCCTCCCCAGCCGTACTCGCCGGCATGCCCGGCAGTATCCCATTTCGTGATCTCGGTCCGCACCGAAAACCCAAGCCCAAACCCCGTTCCGTAGCGAATCTCCTTTCCGAAATAGATTGGAAATACTTTCCCCGGAAGCTGATTGTTTGTCATTAGTTTCACTGTCTCGGCTTTTAGTATCCGGCGGCCCTCCAGCGCTCCTCCGTACTCGATCATAGTCAGGAAGCGCATGTAATCTCTCGCTGTGCTGACCAGTCCGCCGCCACCGGAAAAGAAAGTTACCGGTGCCGCAAATTTCGAGTCAGCCGGCCCTTCAATCAATTTAAGGCCATCCGGAATCCGGCTATAATTTGCCGCAAACCGATAGGTCTTTTCGATGGGCACACTAAAACCGGTATCCCGCATTTCCAATGGATCGAAGATCGACTTCTTGAGAAACAGGTCCAACGTGTCGCCACTCGCCACTTCTATTACCCGTCCAAGGACATCAATCGCTACGGAGTAAATCCAATCACTCCCAGGATCATAAGCCAGCGGTACCTGCGAAAGCCTTTCAGCCATTTCCGCGAGATTGGTCGATGCCATTGGCTTTAGACGGGCGTAGGCGTTCGTAAGCGCTTCCGGCCCCGAACCATAGGTTAGTCCTGCCGTATGCAGCATCAAATCGCGGACCGTCATCTGCCGGGTGGGAGCGCGCAAACCATTCGTTGTCGCTACTTTAAGATTCGCAAAACCAGGTATGTACTGGGAAACCGGGTCTCCCAGCCCGATCTTTCCTGTTTCGACCAACTGCAACGCCGCTGCCGTCGTGATCGCCTTGCTCATGGAGTAGATTCGAAAAATGGTATCCGGTTGCATTTTCTTTCCCGATTCCAGATCCATTTTGCCATAGGAATGGAAGAAACCAATCTTCCCATTACGCGAGACCACCACGGTTCCACCCGCTATCTTGTGCTGAGAAACCTGCCCGTCCATAAATCGGTCAACCTCTTCGAGCTTCGATCTTGAAAGTCCTGCTTCAGCAGGCGGCACGACCGGGATTTCGTGCGCACAAACGCGAAAAGCAG
Source organism: Verrucomicrobiales bacterium (assembly GCA_028293365.1). Classification (GTDB taxonomy): domain Bacteria; phylum Verrucomicrobiota; class Verrucomicrobiia; order Limisphaerales; family SXQI01; genus JAQGOX01. Next base: position 2,792 of record JAQGOX010000777.1, read on the forward strand.
AATAACTGAGCATTAACAGACCGGTGATAAAGGAATATGGAGCTCGCTTGTGATGAACAAAAGGCGACCAAAAGTTATTTCTCATAAAACAGGGCATTGGGAACGAATCTAAAATTAAAGACAAAGCTCGCAATCCTCAAGCCTAACCCGCCGCACTATTCGTCCAGACGGCGCTTTCCCTTGCCGTTTGCAAAGGTTAAATACGTGGGTCATTTCCAAACCTTTTTACTGTCATGCCAGCCACTAAAAACTTCGAACTGGTTCAACTGAATGAATTGCCCGGAATCAATTGTCCATGCGGCGTGGCTCAGCGGGCTTTCGCCGATTTGCCGAATTCTCCGTGCAGCGTACATTTCGTTTCCATCGAAAACGATGCCCGACGCCATTTCCATCGACAAATGACGGAGGTCTACGTAGTGCTCGAAGGAGTAGGCGGGCTCGAACTCGATGACGAATTAATTCCGGTGAAACCGCTCACAACTGTTATGATAAAGCCGGGCTGCAGGCACCGCGCAATAGGAACATTCAAGATCCTCAATATCGCGATTCCCAAATTCGACCCCGCAGACGAATTTAGCGATCCGTGAGCAGCCAGCGAACCCAGACCAATTGGAGCCTCAATACTTCCCTTCACGAACTTCGAAATGAGTTGGTCTCTCCCTGTGGGCGGGTCAAAACATCGTCCAGACCGGACTCTGTTTCGATGCATTCGATTTCGGTATCGTTTTTCGTCTCGGGCATAGGGTGAAATGAGCAAGTGCTGGCGCTCGCAGATGAATAACCATCAACCTCCGCCCCTTGAAACTATTAAAAGCTCTGTTTAATTGAACTCGTTAAGTGAATGCTTCGAATACGGTGAAGATGCAGGACGTCGCCGATAAAGCGGGCGTCAGTCGTGCCGCCGTGTCGTTAGCCCTCAGAAATCATCCAAGCCTTCCGATTGAAACACGGTCACGCATTCAGTTTTTGGCGGATCAATTGGGTTACCGTCCAAATCCGCTGGTTTCAGCGTTGATGACTTACCAAAGAACGGTCAAGACGGTGCAGCCGACGGGTATGACCATCGCTTTTGTCTCAAAATTTTCCCACCGGGAGGCTTGGCGATCTTACCTTTCGCCGGATCTGATTAGCGGTGCGGCGGAGAGTGCGGAACGCCAGGGATATCACCTTGATGAGTTCTGGATGGGGGATCTTGGGATGACCAATGAGCGTTTCTGGAAGATGATCTACCAAAGAGGCATTCGTGGAATGATCATTGCGCCTCTCCCTTCGGCTCATGGGCACCTCTCATTCAATTGGCCTCATTTTTCGGCAGTTGCGATTGGTTATACGATGGTTCGGCCGATTCTGCATCGCGTCTCAACCGATCGTTACCAAGCAATGTTGCTGGCCGTCAGGCATCTCCGCCGTCTTGGCTATCGAAGACTGGGCCTGGCGCTGGATATTAATCAGAACTCACGCGTGGACCATCAATGGGCGGCGGCGTTTCAGTGGGAACAGCAAAGGGTCGCACCCTCACAAAGAACAGAAATATTTCTTACTAAAAATGGTGATTGGACAGCAGAGACCTTTTCCAAATGGTACACTAAAAACCGCCCGGAAGTTATACTGGGCTACGATCCTATTATTCTCCAATGGCTAAAACTGTCGGGAAAGCGGGTGCCGGAGGATTTGGGGTTTGTACATCTCTGGATTCCCGATCAGTATGGACAATATGCCGGTCTCTACCACGCTCCTCCGGCGATCGGAGCGGCCGCTGTCGATTTCCTGATTGGCCTCTTGCAGCGAAACGAGTGCGGTATCCCGAACCGGCCGCAAACGGTACTGCTGAATGCGACCTGGGTCGATGGCGCGTCTCTGATCCAACGGTAAGAATAGTTGGATTGGCTTTGGAAAGGACTTAGCGCGCGACCCTGTAGAATCGCGCCGCCTGATTCATCGGAGTAGAATACGTTCCGCCGGTCGCGACCGGACTCCACGAGCCCGCAACCGAAGCCGCTTCCTGCAAGCTCCCGCCATTCGTCCAGGTAACTGTCAACTGATTGCCGGAAATCTGAACCGAGAGCACCGGAAGCGACCCGCCCTGGGACCCGGCAGGTTCAAACCCCGATTCGGAAGGTCCAGGATCGGTCGGGGGCGTCATGCTGCTTAATTGCAAAATGAGCGTGTCAACCGAAGTTCCATCTTCGCGTTGGCTCAACCGAACCGTGTACGTGCCGGGGTTGGAAATCGTAAAGACGGCGGGTACGTCGGCATCGGTTCCATCCACATGTTCCGGCGCCGCATAACCGGTCCAGCCCACCGGAGTCGGGTCGGTTGGATTATTGCGAAGCTGCGAGAAATCCAAAGGGAGAACCGCCGGTAGCAATCCGCCGTACCGATACCAACCGGGGTTCGGCGCGGGAAGGCGTTGATTGTCGGAAAGCAGTTCAGCGTATAGAGAATCGCTTGAACCGTCCCAGCCGATCACTCGCAGGTAGAGCTGGTACTCGCCTACAGTGGTAATCTTTACCGAATAATCTACATACGGTGCGGTCCCTACGAGGGACACGTCGTTTCCTTTGTTGCCGCCGATATCGGGCTGGCCTTGAATGAATTTATCTGCCCTGGCATTTAAATAGGACTCGTTCGTTCCACCCGCCGTGAAAGGGGCTTCATCTGGCACAATTAAAAACGGAGCCCCCCCGGAGCCATCGACTTTGGACGTGTAGTGTTCCGCTTCGATGACCGCCTGACCATCGATTTCAAGAAACTGCCCAGGTCTGACTATCAGATGACCCGCGCGGCTTGTTAGGACATCGGTGCCGGAGGTGACAACTACGCGATAGGATGATCCAAAGTCGCTCGCCTCAACCGCAGCCGTTGTATACGTAGCCTGAACCGCCCCGGCAATCGGTGAATAAACGGTACTCTGCGGCGCCGCTTTCTGCCACTGGTAGGTGGTGTTGGCCGGTTGAGGAACTTTTACGCTGAAAGTCGCTTTTGTTCCCAACGCAACGTGCGTATCGACCGGGTGCGCTAGAATCAATAATCCGTCCACATTTGATTCCTGCGGACCGGGCGTCGCAGGCGGCCCTGCGCAGCTGCGGTGAGCCCGTCGGTCTGCAGGTTCGCCACCACGATGTGGGCCATCGACTGAGCGTTGACGTTTCCGTTGGCGTAGCCGATCACCACGTTCTTGGGCGCGTTGGCCGGCAGTGCCGC
>JAQGOX010000791.1 GCA_028293365.1 Verrucomicrobiales bacterium
AAAATTTGACGGAGTATTGCTACACAGATCTGTCTAAAGCTTTTTTGATTCATGCCGAAGAGCGATTTGTTCCGGACTATCCGTACGTCGTTCCGAGAATTTTCGACGTTACCAAATCCATTGTCGATCAGAACATCGAAAGTCAAAGATACGATCTGGTCATCGCAGCAAATGTGCTCCATGCCACGCCGGATATCCGCCGCGCGGTTAGAAATGCAAAATCGGTGCTGCGCAAGCATGGGGTTTTGATGCTTTATGAATTCAGCGACGGCGGCTTGTTCCCTCATCTTGCGTTTGGATTGCTGGAGGGTTGGTGGCTTTATGAAGATGAAGAACTGCGCCTTCCGGGATGCCCTGGTTTGTTGCCGGAAACATGGAAGAGAGTTTTGGAAGAGGAAGGTTTTGGGCCAATTATATTTCCCGCTGCAAAAGGTCATGGACTTGGTCAGCAATTGATCATGGCTGAAAGCGACGGGATCATTCGAGGAAAGGATCTGGTTGAGGCGAGTAGCGAACTCCTAACGACTGGTAGGATCTCGGATATGGGCTCGGCCACCGAAGCTAACGATTCAGATTTGCGCAAAAAGTCAGTCGCGTATTTTAAGAAGCTTATGGAGGCCGCGCTCAAAATGGGGGCGCACGAGATTGATCCGGATGAGCCGCTGGAATCGTATGGCATGGATTCGCTCATGATCGGAAAAGTGCTCAACAAACTGCGCGAGGAGTTTACCGGCATCCCAAGCACTTTATTGTTTGAGATTCAAACGGTTAATGCTCTTTCCGATCACTTTATATCGAGCCGCCGCTCGGAAATGCTGGACCGCCTGGGGATAAAACCAGAAGTGGTTCAGGAAAAACCAGCAAGAGAGAAAAACGCGGTGCCTCAGAATATTGTTTCGACGCCTCTCGCACAGGGCAGGCCTCAGGATGAACCAATCGCAATTATTGGATTGAGCGGTCATTATCCCTCAGCCCCCGATCTCCAGACATTTTGGGAGAATATTAAATCGGGCAAAGACTGCATAACGGAGATTCCACCCGAGCGCTGGCCTCTGGATGGTTTCTTTAATCCAAACAAGGAAGAAGCGATCGACAGCGGAATGAGCTATTGCAAATGGGGCGCTTTTCTTGAGGGATTTAATTTATTCGATCCACTCTTCTTCAATATTGCTCCGCGAGAGGCCCTCCATATGGATCCGCAGGAGCGGCTTTTCCTCCAGGCTGCCTGGGAGGTTCTCGAAGATGCCGGATATACTCGGAGCAGTCTCTCGGAGCGATTTGATCGGAAAGTGGGTGTTTTCACGGGTATCACGCACACCGATTACAATATTTACGGTCCCGATCAATGGCGGAGTGGCAACTGGGTTTACCCGCGGACGTCCTTCGCCTCCGTTCCGAATCGAGTATCATTCCTGTTCGATCTGGAAGGTCCGAGCATGCCAGTCGATACGATGTGTTCATCGTCGTTGACGGCGATTCATGAGGCCTGCGAATCTATAAAACGTGGTGAATGTGTCATGGCTATCGCCGGAGCCGTGAACCTCTGTCTGCATCCATCGAGTTATGTGGGGCTTTCAGCTGCGCGGATGCTCTCTACGGGACCGAAATGCCACAGTTTCGGGGTCGGGGATGACGGATTTGTCTCGGGAGAAGGAGTGGGTGCGGTGTTATTAAAAAGATTGTCCGAGGCAATTCGTGATCAGGATCAAATTTACGCTGTGATTCGGGGAACGGCGGTGAATCATGGCGGACGCACGAACGGCTATACCGTCCCCAATCCGCAGGCTCAGGCGAAAGTCGTGCGGGAAGCTTTGAACAGGGCTGGAGTCAATGCCCGAACCGTGACCTGCATTGAAGCGCACGGAACAGGAACGAAGCTCGGTGATCCGATTGAGGTTGCCGGACTGACCCGGGCATTTCAACAGGAGACCCTGGATACGGGTTATTGCTCGCTGGGATCGGTGAAGTCAAATGTTGGGCATCTTGAAGCTGCCGCTGGATTGGCGGGATTAACCAAGGTGATTTTGCAGATGCGGCACGGCCAGTTGGTTCCAAGTTTGCACGCAGAACAGTTAAATCCCGAAATCGATTTTCCGAAAACTCCATTCATTGTTCAGCAAAAGATCAGCGAATGGAAACGTCCCGAGATTTTGGTCGATGGGAAGACAGTCATTTTTCCACGTATTGCGGGGATCTCGTCGTTCGGTGCAGGTGGGTCCAATGCTCATATTATTGTCGAAGAATTTCAGCAGGATCGTCCTGCTTACGGTCCCAGCACTGATCCATGTCTTATAGTCTTATCGGCCCGAAATGAAGCACGGCTTTACGAGCAAGCCAGTCAACTGCTCGAATTCATTGCCGCCAACCAGGACCTTCTTTTGGCCGATATCGCTTACACACTTCAAATAGGGCGCGAAGCGATGGAAGAGCGGATTGGACTGCTCGCAAACTCGAAAGCGGAACTGGAACAATCGTTGCGCGCATTTCTTGACCACAAAAATGAGATCGAGCGGTTCTATCGTCGCGAGGCGAGTGCGAGAAAGAATGCCACAGCTCCTTTCCTCGATGATGAAGAGGTTCGAGTAATGATTGGCAAATGGTTGAATGGAAAAAAATTTGGCAAGCTGCTGGATTTATGGGTGCATGGCTACACGGTTGATTGGACACTGCTTTACCAATCCGCCGTGCCGAATCGGATTACTCTTCCAACTTATCCTTTTGCAAAGGAGCAGTATTGGCTATCGAATTTGGGACAGCCGCAAAGGCCTGAGAATTCGAAGGAAAGAGCCCGATCGGAGGCTCGCCCTGAAATTCAATGGCTTTTCGCGCGTGAAGAGTGGCAAAATAAGCCAATTCCCGACGATCTTGATTGGAAGGCTCAACTCAAACGGTTTCAAGGCGGGAAGATTGCCGTCGTGTCTGAAAATTCCGATGAAGCGGTCGCGTTAATCGAATTGATCCGGCAATTGGAAACGGCTGCAAACCTCGGGAGGCCGCTTGAAATAAACACTCTGATTCTTGACGAAGCCTTCGATGGGAAAACCGCACCCGATATTATTTTGTATATTGGACCGCAGTCCCGAAGACCGCCGGAGGTCGAACCTTCGGAACATGATATCTCCCGGGTCTTTCAATTGAGCCAGACGCTCATGAACGCATTCTGGGATGAGCCGATCCAGATCTTTTATCTTTATGAGGGCGAGTCATCGTGTCCCAGAATGGATTGCGAGGGCCTTTCGGGATTTGTTCGGGCGGCGATGCGTGAGAACGAGCAGCATACCTGGACACTAATCCGGCATAGCGATCGGGATTCAAAGGCGACCCGGGTTCAAGTGCTTGTGAAAGAATGGTTGTCTGCATCTCAGTTTTCAGAAACGTCAGCGCGGGATATTGAAATTCGCCTTGAGGGTGAAGCACGTCATGTAAAAGCGCTCACTGAGACGACGCTGACGCCTGTAAATGCCGCCCCATTTAAAGAAGGAGGAGTTTATTTAATCGCGGGCGGGATGGGCTACCTGGGAAAAGAACTTTCCGAGCAATTGGCCATGCGGCATCGCGCCACGTTGGTCATCTTTTCGCAAGGCGCATTGGATCAATCCAGACAGGAGCAGTGCCAAAAGCTCGAAGCGATGGGCGCGAAAGTAATCTACGAATCGGTGGATATTACCGATCGGAACAGATTGGCGGATGCTTATCGAAGAATTCGCGAACAGGTTGGCCC
>JAQGOX010000806.1 GCA_028293365.1 Verrucomicrobiales bacterium
GGCCATTGCGTCAGCATCCAAAAATGCGCGGTAGATTCTCTCCGGTGTCGACCGGAGCACCCGGTGCAGTTTTACTGAATTTGTTGGCATATTAAATTATCTGTTTCAATTCACATAACTACGACGAATGGAGCCATCCAAGCTGGACAATGGCCAGGCGCAGATTTACGAAGGGAGTTCCCAGCCTGGACGATAGGTTTCTTTCAAATATCGGTCGACCTGTGGAGCGTTGGGGCAGTTCATGGCTTTCGCGTCCCAGGCTATTCTTTTTCCGACTCGCATCGCGACGAGACCCAGCAGACCGACTTCTGTCAACGCTGCGCCATATTGGAAATCAGAGCTCGGAGAGGGGCCGCCCTTGCAGGCGTCGAGCCATTCGCGGTGGTGACCTTTTGAGCGTACGATGCTCGGCGCGGGTCGCTGGTAGGCCTGGTCTTTGGAACCGGGTAAAAGTTTGGGACGACCGCCCCACCCCGGACTCGAGAGAAGCCCTTTATCGCCGACAAACAAGATGCCATTTCCATCGAACTGGTCGGTATCTTCCATGGCGTCGGGACGGGGTGGTTTAAGTCCGCCTTCGTACCAGGTAAATTTGACGGCTGGCTTATTGCCTCGTGGACCGAAATGATAGGTATAAATTCCGGCAGGAGGTGCAATGTAGGAATCGACGGGGCCGACGGCCGAAGCTTCAATGTTGAGCGGCTCACGCAGATCGAGCGCCCACATGGCGGGATCGAAATTGTGGCAGAAGAAGTCCCCGATGGGAGCGGTGCCAAAGTCCCAAAAATCGCGCCACCGCACCGGATTGAGCGCGGCACTGTAGCCTCGGGATTCACGAGGGCCGAGCCAAAGGTCCCAATTCACGCCGACAGGAATCGACTCGTCTTTTGGTCGTCCGGTCAGGCCGGTGTTCCAGCGAGTAGCACTGGTCCAGGCATGGACTTCATGAACGTTGCCGATGGCGCCATCCCAGATGATCTCGCAGGTCTGCCGAATAAAATCGCCGGAGTGGCCCTGATTGCCCATTTGAGTGGCGACCCCCGTCTCGCGCGCGACCCGCGCGACTTGCCGTGCCTCCCAGACATTGTGAGTGAGAGGTTTTTCACAATAGACATGTTTCTTTAAACGCATCGCGTTCACGGTCACGTAAGCATGGAGATGGTCGGGAGTGGCGCAAAGAATTGCGTCGATGGCTTTTTCTTTTTCCAGGAGGTCCCGAAAATCTTCATAGGCGGCGACCTTGTAGTTGGGGGTTTTGGACGCAAAATGTTTCTCGATCTCGGCCTTGACCGGGAGGCGTCCGGCGGAGCCTTTGTAATAAAATGAGTCGAGATTCTGCGATTCGATTGGATCAGCCACCGCAATTATCTGGGCGTCGACCTGATCGAAGAGCGCGCGCACGTTCGTTCGCCCCTGACCGCCGCAGCCGATGATTGCGATATTGACCTTTTCGCTGGGAGGAACAAACCCGGTCCCTCCAAGAACGTGACGGGGAACAATTGTGAATCCGGCAATAGCAGACGCAGCGCCGCGAATGAAGGTTCGTCGGGTTAGCCCACTTGTAGTTTTATTTCGCGAAGGATTCATCGACTCCCCTCCGCGTCTTCGAAGCCGCGAACGTATCCGACACACTGGGCGATATCGGGAACGGTATTCTCCCAATCGCGCTCGTACTCGATGGAAATATTGCCGTCGAATTTCTGGCGTTTCAGTTCGCGCAATACACCTTTGACGTTCGTGACACCCAGGCCAAGAGGGAGATCTCCGGCATCCGGGTTGCCCGATTCTTTAATATCCTTCAAATGCACGCTGATGACGCGACTTTCAAACATTTTCAGGGCTGCAACCGCATCCACATCGGACCGCGTCCAATGCCCAACGTCGGCACAAACACCGAAGCGAGGGTCTCGATCTTTTACGAGCGCGGAAACGTATTGGGGATCCCAGAGTTTGTAATCGGGCTTGTTTGCATGTCGTGGGTGGCAATGGATGCCGGCGGCAATATCGTATTCCTTTATGAGTTTCTCAATGAGGTCGATCTGATCGGCAGATGGTTCGATCGTGATTGCCCTGACACCGAGTTTTTTTGCGAATTCAAATACCTTGCGCGCGCCGGCTTCGTCATGGGGAATTGCGACGACGCCAAAATTGACGATCAGCAGGCCGTGTTGCTTTGCTTTCGCCTTCAGTTTCTCGACGACCTCGTCGGAAGCGCTGGCTTCGACTTTGGATTTACGGTCATCCGGGCTTAGCAATTGCCCAGGATAGAACTCAATTGTTTTTCCTCCGGCCGCAGCGGTTTTTTCCATGGCTTCGAAGGCGGTGAAGCGATGAAACATGTAGGCTTGGCAACCCAAAACGAATCCGCCGACGCGATATTCGGCGCCGACCGGTGGCGGCGCGGCGGTGGTCCGGGGTGATACGAGTTCAAGGGCGATAATGAAAAGGGGGGTAAGGAGGGTGTTGAATTTCATAACTTTTTCAAATTCATCGCGGTGCTGCCTGCGCGCAAAAAGCGGCAGAGGGCTGCCGCACTCCATGACGCTGGAGCGACGGGCGATGACAACAGAGTAAATGGATGTGCTTCATTGGAGAGGCATTTCCGCTAACAAAGGTCAATTGGCCGGTTTGGGTCGTGCGGTGGTGTCGGCCGGAATCAGGCCCATGGACCACTGCACCATCTCCAGCCACATTTTTTGAAAATCGGGGCGGTCCCAAAGCGCAGGGACGTGGCCGAGGCCGTTGTAGAGGACTCGACCCTTGCCATAATTCTTAGCCCAGATTACCGCAAAATCTTTGTCCGAGCGCTTCACACCTTTGCGACTTAGATCGAGTTTAGTGGCGTCGAGACTCAGCAACACACGGACGTTTTCACGGGAAAAGTTTTTGATCTGATAGATTTCGTCGTGGAGGACGAAATTGTAGGGAAAATCCTCGAGGCCGGGGAACTTCGAATCTTCGACCACGAGCGGAGCGTCGAACTGGCCCCAGGGATGGCCGTCAAAATAGCCGCCGAGCATTTCTCCGTATTCGGGCCAACTGGTGAAGGTAATGGCCGCACTATGGATTCCAATGAATCCCTTGCCATCGTCGCGCACGAAGGAAAGCAGGTCCGCCTTCTGAGAAGCGTCCATATCGAGATCGCCATCGGTGAAAAAAACGATGGCATCGAAAGCATCCAAATTCTTTGCTTCGTATTTCAATGGCTTCTTCGTGATACCGGTGCAGTCAGTTCGGAACTGCGTGTTCCAGAGTCCGGAGGTGTGCCCCAGATTGTATAGCGTCGCCATCGCAGTCGAAATAGCTTCGTGCTGGTAGCCCTTGGCCTGGCCGATAAAGAGAAGGTTGTGTTTTGGCTTTTCCGGGGTTTGCGCGGCGTGAGTTGCGTCGGGCAACATTACGGCGAATACAACCAACAGGCAGATCCATGTCTTCATCGGTCGGGATTGTTTTTCATCAATGCGCGAATGCGCTCAATTCCGGTGTCGCCGGTTTCCGCGAATATTCCTCACGTATAATTGTTCGCATAAACTCGGCCGCGAGCTGTGCATTCTTATGTGCGAACTCGATGCCGACGGTTTCTCCGTTGACCACCGGTAACTGATGGCAGAGCTCGTAGCTGGTGTAGCCTTGATAACCGATCTGGTGCATAGCACGGGCGAAATCGCGATAGTACTGGTTCGTCTCACCGGTGATAATTCCATCAATGCGATCGACACCGATGATGGAGCCATCGGAACTGCGATCAAACTCACCACCGAAATGGGACATCACCTGCATAGATCAGACGGCCTGCGCGGATTCACGCATCGCGGCTGCGCTCTTATCGGGCATTAACTGTGCATCGAGGCAAAC
>JAQGOX010000853.1 GCA_028293365.1 Verrucomicrobiales bacterium
TACGCCGGTACTCCCCAACTGACACAGAATTTCCACCGGCGTAAACTGCTCGTACAATTCTGAAAAATCAGGCAGCCGCAGGATCGAGCTATCGATTCCCAAAAGACGATGACCACGCCAGAGCTGCGGAGCTTGCCCGGAGGGCGCACTGTAAACCGCTGGGAGCAGGCAGTGGGTGTTCAGTTCTATGAAAGCAGTGTGTTGGAGCTTCGCGCGTGCGTGCGTCCAGGCGCCGGCGCTGACTGGATCTGCATTGGCTTCCAGCGCCAACATTTGGAAAAATTCATGCAAATGCCGTTGCACTGACCGGGCAGTTTTTTGGAGGATAAAAAGCATGACCACAGGAAAAGTCAAAAGACGCCGCCGGGTAAAAGCCTTGGCGTGGCTGCGATGCCTCTCCTTAAAAGCCGGATCGCACAATTGGGTTCGTAGATTTTCAATTAAGATGACAAGCGATTCGGGAATCCCGTCGATGATAGTCTTCATCCCGATTGTAATGCCTAAATGTATGGACTTTGTACATACTTAATTCACTTTATTTTCTTAATTCAATGGCAGTGCGCCTCCCCGAGTCCCCTTGTGGGTCAGTTCTTCAAGCTGATGATTACCGCACTTTTTTGCCGGCTGTAATTCCGTTCTGATTGCTTTCGCGATCTTCTCACAAACTCATGTGACGATGGACTTCGCTGTGGTATGGCTCAAAAACGTTTAGGCAGGCTCGTCTTCAAATCCTTTGAGATTTGTCAGGAACGGCGAGGTTATGGGGCAAAACGAATGGTTTGGGAATGTGTCAGTGTTTTGAGGGAGGGATTGCTGCATGAAAAAGCCGGTCAATGGTTTGACCGGCTTTGTGAGATCGGGTGATCTGTTGGGTTGGATTAAGGTTCCTCGATCTGATCCTTCATGCGGTAGCTTTTACCTTCAATGGGGATGGTTTGTGCGTGGTGCAAAAGGCGGTCGAGGACGGCAGAGGTGAGCGTGGCGTCGTTGTTAAATATTTTGACCCAGTTTTTATAGGCTTGATTGGTGGTGAGGATGGTGGATCCGGTTTCATAGCGCTGGCTGAAGACCTGGAAGAGCAGATCGGCGCCGATTTTGTCGATGGGCAAATACCCGAGTTCATCGATCAGGAGGATGTCCGGGCTCAAGTATTTCTTGAGTTCGAGTTTGAAGCGGTTGGCGGATTGGGCCGCGGCCAGAGTATTGATGATATCAATGGCGGTGGTGAACAATGTGGAATGGCCTTGCAGACAGCCTTCATAGGCCAGAGCGGTGGCCAGATGGGTTTTGCCGATCATGCCGCTCCCGGCATGATGGGCACTATGCCGGGAACGGGATTATGCCGGGTGGTGTGAGCTTTACCTCTGCATGGTTGAGGAGGAAGAGGTTTCCGCCCGGCATAATCTGGTGAGGAATCGGCACTCTTGGCCGACGAATTGGCGATACTCCGGTGGATGAATATTTCAATAAACTCACCGGTGAAGAGCGGCGTTCGTGTATGTAACGGCCCCTTGATGGCACACATTGAATCCTATCGAGCGCGATTGGAAGGACTGGGCTACAGCGCCGCAATGGTCTTGTACCATTTGCGATTGTTCGCAAAACTCGATTCGTGGCTGGAACGAAAACAGCAGCGTTTGTGGCTGCTCAACGAGAACGATACCGACAGTTTCTTGCACCTGTGTCGCATTGAGTATCCCGCCGCCTGTCGTGGTGCGCAATCCACATTGCCGCTAATCCTCCAAGTTCTCCGAGACGCAGGGGTGGTCGCACCGAGAAAAATGCCGAAAACGAGCAATCCCGCAGAACGGCTCATAAACGAATACCGCCTATTCCTGCAGGAACAACGAGGGTTGGATGATGCAACCATCTGTAGCTACTCGCGGCATGTCGTTCGGTTCCTTGCCGAGCACTTCGGCACTGGACGCGTTAACCTGAGAATCCTTGGCGCGCGGGAGGTAACTGCGTTCGTCCGACGCCACGCACCTCGATGTGGACGGGGCTGGGCTGCGCAAATGGTTACGGGGTTACGGTCGTTCTTTCGGTTCGTTCGCTATCAAGGACTAATCAGCTTAGACCTCGCGATGACAGTCCCTCCTGTCGCAAACTGGGCGATGTCGGGTCTCCCGAAGCATCTTTCGATCGATGCGGTCCAGCAGGTGCTGAGCGCCTGTGCGCGGTCAACTGTCAGAGGAAAACGTGACTATGCAATACTGCTTCTGTTAGCACGGCTCGGATTACGTGCGGGTGAAGTTGTCGCCTTACAACTCGAAGATATCAACTGGTCCACAGCGGAAATCACTGTCCGTTCCAAGAAGGGCGAAGGTTGGGCAAAGTTACCGCTTCCAGCAGATGTGGGTCGATCTCTGGCGCGATACTTGACGGTCCGACCACCCAGCGCACACCGCAAGGTCTTTGTTCGAAATTATGCGCCATACACACCCTTCGCAGCCTCGGGGCCAGTTTCCGTTTTGGTCAGGAAGGCTATCGAGCGAGCGGGAGTAAAATCGGCTCGCACCGGAGCGCATGTCTTCCGGCACTCGCTTGCGACAGAAATGCTGCGCCGCGGCGCCTCGTTAGATCAGATCGGTCAGGTGCTTCGACACCGTGATCCTGATTCCACGGCGATTTATGCCAAAGTCGATCTCGGCGCTCTTCGTGAATTAGCGGTGCGGTGGCCAGGAGGTGCACGGTGAAAGTTCTCAAAAAGCATCTGCAGGAATATCTCACTTTGCGCCGGGGATTAGGCTTCGAACTCGAGCGGGTCGAATCACGTTTGCAGAGCTTCATTGCATTTATGAAGACAAAAAAGGCCCGCCAGATTACAACGGCTCTCGCTGTTGAATTCGCCTTGGGGTCCGACCATCGTTCGGCCGCAACGCAGGCTGGATACCTGTCCGCGATTCGTGGGTTTGCTCAGTACCTGAGCGGGATCGAACCGAAGACGGAGGTTCCTCCAACCGGTTTGGTGCGCCGTGGACACCGTCCACAACCTTACATCTACTCCGACAACGAGGTCATTCGCATATTGGATGCGGCTCGCAAACATCCTTCGACCGACCGATATGCGTTAAAACCGCACACGCTTTATTGTTTGTTCGGTTTGTTGAGCGTCACCGGGATGAGATTGACCGAGGCGCTGGGTCTCAAAGCGGAGAATATCGACTGGGCGCAGGGTGTTCTTACTATCGGGCGTGCGAAGTTCCAGAAGTCTCGCTTGGTACCGCTACACGAATCAGCGCTCCGGCAGCTACGAACCTATGTCAAACGTCGAGATCGGTTTTTCGCGAAGCGGCCGTGGAGACAGCCAGTAAATCGGGTCTTTGTTTCGACTCATGGAGCGCCGTTGACCAGCAATGAAGTCGGACACGATTTCCGGATGCTGACTCGCCGCATCGGCATCCGTGCGGTGGGCGCCAGCCGAGGGCCACGAATTCACGATCTGAGGCATCGCTTCGCGGTATCGACTCTATTGCGGTGGTATCGGAAAGGGAAAAACGTTGATTCCTTGTTGCCGGTGCTTTCGACCTACCTGGGACATGTCTTCATCTCCGGGACGTATTGGTATCTGACTTGCATCCCGGAGCTGATGCGAGCTGCGGGAAAGCGGTTGGAAACGAGATGGGAAGGAGGTGGCCAATGAACAAGGCTGACCTCGGCGCATTGCTTGAAGCGTTCTTCGGCAAGCGGCTGATTTCGCAACGTCGCGTCAGCCCACATACTGTCGCCTCTTACCGGGACACTTTCCGTCTGCTTTTAGGCTTTACTCAGAAACGGACGAGCCGCCCGCCCTCAAAACTCGCCCTGCAGGATATCACTCCCTCATTAGTCAGTGACTTTCTGGATCATTTGGAAACCAGCCGCACCAACACGGCCCGCACGCGTAATCTACGCCTCACCGCGATTCGTTCATTCTTTCACTTTGCTGGTCTGGAAGCCCCCCAGCATGGCGGGCTTATCCAGCGGGTCCTGGCCATACCGAACAAGCGCTGCAAGCGCCCATTGATCGGGTACTTGACCCGTTCGGAGATCGAAGCGTTGTTGGGAGCTGTAGACACCAGCAAATGGATCGGCCGTCGTGATTATGCGTTCTTGCTGATCGCTATGCAAACGGGTCTGCGCTTGTCTGAACTGACTGGGGCTCGCCGCGAAGACGTCACTCTTGGAACAGGCGCTCATATCCACTGCGTGGGCAAAGGGCGGAAGGAGCGCGGTACGCCACTGACAAAATCAGCGTCCCGAGTGTTGGCGTCTTGGATGAAAGAACCGTGGCCTGTTAAAAGTGCCTTTCTGTTCCCCAGTCTGTCGGGCGGACGGCTCAGCGCCGATGCTGTTCAAGACTTGGTGAACAAGCACGTTGCAGCTGCCCGGACGAAATGTCCGTCGCTCATTAAGAAACGCGTCACACCACATGTACTGCGCCATACCGCCGCCATGGAATTACTACACGCCGGGATCGATCGATCCATGATTGCTCTTTGGCTTGGACATGAATCCGTGGAGACAACTCAAATCTACCTCGACGCCAATCTCGCTCTGAAAGAGGAAATCCTCGCGAAGACAAACCCCGTCATGGGAAAATCAGGTCGCTACCGTCCAACCGATCGCCTGATGACCTTCCTCAGCAATCTGTAGCTCCGCTCAGGACTATGCCGGGCGGAAACCTCTTCCTCCTCAACCATGCAGAGGTAAAGCTCACACCACCCGGCATAATCCCGTTCCCGGCATAGTGCCCAGACCAACCCCGCCCATGAAAATGACGTTTCCTTTGTCCTTCAGGAAAGAAAAGCGGAAGAGATCCTGCACCTGGGTGCGGTTGATTTTTTTGGGCCAGGTCCAGTTGAACTGTTCGAGGGTTTTAAGGATGGGAAAGCGAGCGGCCTGGATGCGCCGTTGCGTGGCGTGATCTTTTCGGCGCAAGGTTTCCCCTTCGACCAGCCGGTTTAAAAAATCCAGTTGGGTCCAGTTTTTCTCGGCGGCCTCTTTGGCCA
>JAQGOX010000877.1 GCA_028293365.1 Verrucomicrobiales bacterium
ATATACTTGCTCCAGTGTCTGGAAGCCCGCCGCCTTGTTCAGGAATGTTCCCGTCGTGTTCACATCTACGCCGTCGGCAGTGGTTCCAGCGAACCCCTTGCCCGTCGGCAGATTCACCGGGTCGGTCGTTATCGCCCCGCCCGCGGGTGCGCCGCCATTCATGTAGCGTTTGTTGCCCAGTTCGTGATTATCCATGAGCGTAAAGTTTCCTTGCGAGGCGAAAAATGTCTGGAGTCCATTCTGGCCACCTGGGGTCACCGGCCCGAACTGCTCGCGATATTTCCTGGAGAACTGACTAAAGAGCTGCGCCTTCGTCGCACTATCCGTGCTCGTCACCGCGGGTGATCCCGTGCTCGCCGTCTCGTACTCGGTGTCTCCGATGAATGAAAAGAAGTCGAGGTTTAAAGTGTCAAAGCCGCGCGTAAGCGGATACGGTCTCATCTTCCCATCGCAGTCGCCGCTAAAAGCAAAACGCACCGGCGCTGCAGTCTGGGCATCCGGCGCCGTTTTGAAAGTGCCCTGAATACTTGTTTCTCCATTCGGTCCTTGAAAGCGGTAGTAATATTGCGTTCCCGCAACGAGCCCTTTGATATCAAATTTGATGGTGTAGTCCTTCACGGCGGACGGCGTACCGGAAGCAGCTGCCAAAATGGTTCCGAATGCTGGATCGGCTGAAACTTGTGCCGTCACCAAAGAACCCACCGGAACTGTGGCGTCCAAGGCGCGAGTCCAAATGATCGCTTCATTACTTGAGGCATCGCCTGAAGCAACACCGAGGAAGGAAACTTCTGCCTGGAGCGAATCGATTGCGAAAAGAGTTGCGACCGTACTGCCCGCAGCCTGCATCCACCGGCCTCGTTTTGAACGGAAGTTCTGAGTCATAGATTTAGTAACTAAATTAACCCGAGTTGATTTCATAGGTCTGCGCACCGGAGGGTACGCACGTCTGCCTATCAAAGAATGTTGGTGTCCCGTTTGGATGGCGATTGTGTGCCAAATCTGTTAAAAACTACTCGCGGGGTCTTCGTTTCCGCGTGTCTCTGCGGAGTGGAGACATCTTGGCAGGAGTTACTCGATCTCAAGCGTGAATGTGGCTGCACTCTATGCAGTTGGCAGAGGCGGTTAGGATGGGGTGATGAGACAAAACAATCACCAAGCCATTGCCGGGAACGAAGAGATTGCCGCACTGATCGCCGCCTGCCGCGAATGCTGTCTGGGGTTGAGGCGCTTTAAAGTGCCGCCACTTAAGCACTAAAGAACAGCCCTGCAATCGCAGCGAGAGCGACGACGAGCATAACAGCAGTCGCCAGCCACCCCATCCATTTCAGGTGTTTTGAAATGACAAACTCCTTCATAACTTCAGGTTTATTTGCCATTAGCATTAACACCACCATGATCGGGGGTGCCACGATTCCATTGATTACCGCTGCCCAAACCAGGGCTTTGATCGGATCGATGGGAACGAAATTCAAACCCAGTCCCGCAAGCATCACAGCCGTAAGGATTCCGTAGAATTTCCTGGCCCGGTAGGGTTTGGCTTCCAGACCGGTTCTCCATTTGAACGCTTCGCCCACCGCGTAGGCGGCTGATCCGGCCAGCACAGGTAGAGCCAGTAATCCCGTTCCGATGATGCCAAGGCTAAAAAGGAGGAATGCGAATTTACTCGCAATCGGGCGCAAGGCTTCGGCTGCCTGAGAGGCACTCTGAATATCTGTTTGTCCCTTGCTATGCAGAGTGGCGGCAGTCGTCAGAATGATGAAATAGGCAACGATGTTGGAGAACGCCATCCCAATATAAGTGTCCCATTCGATGCGGCGGACTTGAGCAGGCGCTTGTTCAGGGGCTCGAATCAGGGCCTTGTCGTCCTTTACGACCTTAATCTCTTCGGCTTCCTGCGAAGACTGCCAAAAAAATAGATAGGGACTGATGGTCGTTCCGAAAATCGCGGCCAACAGCATAAAGAAAGGGGCATTCAAAGAAATCGAAGGAATCAGAGTGTGCTTCACCGCCTCCCCCCACGGTACTTTTATCACGAAAACGGTCGCAACGTATGCGAATAAAGCCAGCGTCAGCCACTTTAGAATCTTGACGTATTTTGTGTACGGAAGAAATACCTGCAAAAGCAGAGAACCAACGGCAAATAAAACTGCATAGAGTAAATGCGGGCCGCCCACAACCAGTCGGGCTGCTGCTGCAACGGCGGCGATGTCCGCGCCCACATTGACAATGTTGGCGACCACCATTGCGCCAATGCAAACGAACGACAACCATGCCGGGAAATGAAGCCGCATGTTACCCGCAATGCCTCTTCCGGTGACACGTCCAACCAAACCGCAGATTAATTGAATCGCAGACATTAACGGGTAAGCGAACACCATTGTCCAAAGTGTCGCGAAACCGAACTGTGCACCTGCTTGCGAGTAGGTCGCGATGCCGCTCGGATCGTCATCAGATGCCCCGGTGATCAGCCCAGGCCCTAATAATCTGAAGATACTTTTCTCATGCGGCTTTGTTGCCGAGCTGCTTTTATTTGTAATGCTTTTGGACTTCAAGGGGTTTGATCCATGATTTTTTGGTTTGCCGATTTTTTGCACGGCAGCCTGCGGGATTATAGCACACAGCGATCGAAAAAAACTCCCCTTTATGCGAGCCCAAGGTCACCGTAGTAACGGACCTTCCCGGGCGTCAATATTCTAATCCTCATCAATCACAAAAATCGCCTGAAATCGTAATCTGAGTTCCATCGTTCCAAACTGGAACCGATGGGATATGTTTTGATCGGATTTATCGTTGAATCCCTGGAAAGGCCCAAATGCCGCTGGCGCGCAGCACATCCCTGTAAATTGCCACTCGCTCTCTGGATTCGTCAACAGTCGAGTCGTCTTTTGAGACCAGGTGGGAGATTCTCAGATTAAGGCCTCGCTGGAGGGAAGCTTCCAGAAAGATCGCCAGGGCACGTTTCAGGTGGCTGGCGCTTGTGACAAGGGTAACTTGCGTGATGCCGAGTTTTTGCAGCAGCGCGCAGGAATAAATAGCATTTCCAACCGTGTCGCGTGATTGATCTTCAAGATACAGGCGGTTCGTTGAAATCCCTTCGTTCATAAACCAATGACTCATCGCATAAGCCTCGGTGATGCCGTTTCTTGGATTCCCACCGCTCACGATAATGGGAGCTTCGGGATTAAGGCGGGCGAGCTCGAGTCCCTGGCGCAATCGACCGATCTGCTTCGGCCTCAGGGTGCCGTTGGTTTCCAGTGCGGCTCCGAAGACGACGATTCCATGGTTTCGACTCATTGAAAGAAATTTTGGGGGATTATCGTCCAGCTTCATCCGCAGGATTTCATCGATTGATTGGAACTTCTCCGGATAGGGTCGGGTTCTTTCCCGGTGACCGGCCTGGAGCTGAGCGATAGCGGATTCCGACTCGTTGGTTTCTCCAATCGCGCGGGTGTAGCCAGCATAAAGGAGAGCTGCTTGAAAACCGTTTGTGTCGAGTGCGCGGATCTCCTGATAAACGTGCAAGGCGCTTTTCATTTTCAAATCGAACTGCGTGTTGGTCTGAGTGGCCTGACCTATCAGGGCCGAGGCGATTCCAAATCGCAGATCCAGCCGGTCTGGCATCAGCCTGGATGCTTCCCGGAAGGCCGCTTCAATATTCGAGTAGGTAACAGAAGAGATTGTTAAGCCATTCGTCACCGTGGCTTCGCCTCGGTACGGTCCGAGCACGTTTTGAATAAGCTGTGCGGTCCGCTCCTGCAAATCAGCATTCAGCCGCGACAGCATTTGTTGCCCGGCGGCGGCCCCCATCGTTGCGAAAAATGGAACAGAAAGCGCGAGCCAAAGGAAAAAACGACGGACGTGGCGCACCATCGCCAACAACAGCCAATGTCTGTTAACCGAACAGCATTGAAGAGCAGAACGAAGCGAGCGAACCGTCATCGGAGTATCTAGAGCGGGAGCAGGTATTCGCGCAAATACATTTTGCTGGTCTTGAGTGGAATCGAACTGCTGTAGTGGTGCGATGCCAACAGCTTGATTTACTCTATGCGATCACGCCCGTTGATACCAAACGGTAAAAGGAAACAAATGAGCGTCGTTACCTCCCCTGCTACATGGAATGGGATGGTGCGCCTTTGGCCGATGCAGGGCGAGCCGGCGGATATTTTGAAAGCAGGTTTAGATTGAGTGGGTCGTGGTCATTTATGCGATGGTTTGGAAGAGTAGCATGGATCGCTTTTGCCGTTCCTTTATTTATTCACGCTCGACCCTTGGAATGGCAGCAAGGAAAAGGATACCGTTTCGCGGCACTCCCGGTGCCAATGAATGGTAAAACTGGCTTTTCACTCTTACCGCCACGAAGCACTGGCATCACATTCACCAACGTTCTTACTGATTCGGAGGCGGCGCGGAACCGGATATTGGAAAACGGCTCGGGAGTGGCTCTCGGTGATGTCGATGGGGATGGCTGGTGCGATATATACTTTTGCCGAATTGGCGGACCGAATGTGCTTTTTCGCAATCTGGGGAATTGGCGATTTGAGGATATCACTGAGTCTGCGGGAGTCGGTTGTATTGGGCAGTCTTCGACCGGCGCGCTGCTCGCAGATGTTGACGGTGACGGAAAGCTGGATCTTCTGGTTAATTCGATTGGAGGCGGCACGCGGCTCTTTCTGAATGATGGAAATGCGCATTTTACGGAAGTACAGGAATCGGGGCTCGCCAGGCAATTCGGCGGGATGACGATGGCGATGGGGGATATTGACGGCGATGGGGATTTGGAATTGTACGTGGCGAATTACCGAGCGAATACTTTTAAGGACGCGCCGCCGGGTATCATTCAGCCGAAAACCAAAAATTTAAATGGCAGGATGGTTGTTACCCCGCCGGATCGTTTCGCGGCCTTGGTGACAAAAAACGGATCCGTGAGGCTCAG
>JAQGOX010000898.1 GCA_028293365.1 Verrucomicrobiales bacterium
AACAATCCCGATGCAGAGAACAAGGAGGGGTAGCGCTAAAAATAAGTAGACTTACATATAGTAAACTTGATAAACATGAGCCGAAGCTCGCGCTGGGCTTGATGGTCACAGACGTATGTTCGGTGACACTGTTCTTTGGCATTTGATCGGAGCGAAGTGGAAAATAACCGGCGGCCGAGCACGCGCGCGGTCCGCCGCATGTTTGTTTTTAGTCGTACCATGGCAAACCTGAAGCGGCCGAAAAGGGATTCAAAAACACAATCTCGCAGGCAGGACACGAAAAAAACTCGATTGGGACGGGTGGGGACACAATAAAAACACGATTTTTTCAGAGAAGACACGTTAAACACGTAAAACACACAATAAATATTTTTTTCCTGAAAGGACACGATCTAGTGCGCGGACGGCAAAATAAGAACTCTCACAGCTACCGCACTTTTTGCTGGGGACCTTAACGAAGGTTTCTCAATTAGCCTGATTGGCGCAATTGGAACAAATGAAATCGATTCTTTCCATAAACGGAGGCTCCTCCAGCATTAAATTTGCGCTGCATGAGCGTGGGGAGCCCTTGAAACGACAGTTTCACGGCCAGATCCAGGGCATCGGCAGAAAAGGAGCGAAGCTCACCATCACGCATTCAAACGGGCAGCGCCGCGAAAGCGAGCGGCCAAAGTCAGACTTCAAATCGGCGGTAAAGTTCCTGATAGAGTTCCTTGAGAACGAAGTGGCTTTCGATTCCGTCGCGGGTGTCGGACATCGGTTGGTGCACGGAATGCAGCATGTTGCTCCAGAGTTTGTGACGCAGGCGCTTCTCGACGAGTTGCAGAAAATCAGCCCTTTCGATCCAGAGCATTTGCCCCAGGAGATTGGTCTCATTGAGGAGTTTCGAGGACGTCATCCCGCTCTGCCGCAGATTGTCTGCTTTGATACCGCCTTTCACCGCGACATGCCCCGTGTGGCAAAGCTGCTCCCGATTCCACGGAGGTTCGATGCGAAAGGAATTCAGCGTTATGGGTTTCACGGTATTTCCTACGCCTTCCTGATGGAAGAGTTGGCGCACGTTGGCGATCCTGCAGCTTCGCACGGACGCGTTATTCTGGCGCATCTCGGAAATGGCGCTAGTCTGGCAGCCGTGCGTGATGGAAGGAGCATCGACACAAGCATGGGTTTCACACCGGCTGCAGGATTGGTTATGAGTAGTCGAACCGGAGATATGGATCCCGGCCTCGCCAGTTACCTGATGCAGTCTGAACAAATGACCCCGGCGCAATTTCAAAAGATGGTGAATCATGAATCGGGTTTGCTCGGAATTTCCGAACTCAGTTCCGACTTGCGGGAGCTTCTTGCTGCGGAAAAAACAGACCGGCGCGCTGCGGAGGCCATCTCACTGTTTTGTTACCAGGCTAAAAAATGGATTGGATCATTCGCTGCTGTCCTAGGTGGACTCGATGCGCTCGTTTTTGCCGGGGGAATCGGCGAGAATAATCCGCAAATACGGAGCCGTATCTGTGAAGGGTTGGGCTTTCTCGACATTGAGATCGATGAAGCTCGCAATGCGTCCGGTGCTGCGGTGATTTCGACAGACCAATGCCAAGTCCGGGTAAGGGTCATTCGAACGGACGAGGAACTGATGGTTGCACGGTCGGTGGAGCGCATGCTCGGGTCCTCAACAACGACGAAATAGGAGTGAACTATGGAAACAAAAACTCTCAGTACCGAACTGTTGCAGCGAATGAATGCCTGGTGGCGGGCGGCAAACTATTTGTCGGTCGGCCAAATTTATCTTTACGAGAATCCGCTCCTGAAGAAGCCCCTCAAACTCACCCACATTAAACCACGGCTCCTGGGACATTGGGGAACAACGCCGGGCTTAAATTTTATTTACGTGCACCTGAATCGTATCATCAAAGAACACGATTTGGATGTGATCAATATTACCGGACCGGGACATGGCGGGCCCGGCCTGGTAGCCAATGCTTATCTCGAAGGAACTTACAGCGAGGTTTACCCGAATATTTCACGGGACGAAGAAGGTCTAAAGCGGTTATTTAAACAATTCTCCTTTCCCGGCGGAATTCCCAGCCACGTGGCCCCTGAAACTCCGGGCTCAATTCATGAGGGAGGTGAACTTGGCTATTCCCTCTCACATGCATTCGGGGCCGCATTCGACAATCCGAACCTCCTCGTTGCATGTGTCGTTGGCGACGGCGAAGCGGAAACCGGTCCGCTGGCAACGAGTTGGCATTCGAATAAATTTCTGAATCCAGTCCACGATGGAGCGGTTCTACCCATTCTGCATCTGAACGGATACAAGATTGCAGGACCCACCGTTTTGGCGCGTATTCCGCGCCCGGAACTGGAAGCTCTTTTTCGAGGCTATGGCTACAAGCCCTGGTTCGTAGAGGGCGACGACCCCGTGAAAATGCACCAATTAATGGCTTCCACATTCGACTCAGTGTTGGCAGAGATTCGACAAATTCAGCGGGATGCCAGGACGAACGGTTTTAAGGCAAGACCGCAGTGGCCAATGATAATCCTGCGATCGCCCAAGGGGTGGACCGGTCCAAAGGTTGTCGATGGCAAACCGACCGAGGGGACGTTCCGGTCGCATCAAGTGCCAATGGGCGATATGGATCAGCCGGGTCATGTAAAAATTCTGGAGAAATGGCTGGAAAGTTATCGGCCACGGGAATTGTTCGACGCGAACGGCAGACTTTTCCCCGAAATTGCTGAACTCGCACCCAACGGGAAACGGCGCATGAGCGCCAATCCTCATGCAAACGGAGGGCTCCTGTTAAGAGATCTCCGTGTGCCGGATTTCCGAAACTACGCACTGAACATTCCGAACCCCGGCGGGTTGAGCGCCGAATCAACCCGGGTTCAGGGGGAGTTTATTCGCGACGTAGTGAAAATGAACCCCGACAACTTTCGCGTGTTTAGTCCCGACGAAACTTCCTCCAATCGCTGGGGCGCCTTGTTCGAGGTCACGGACCGCTGCTCCACTGCGGAAATTGTCCGAGGGGACGAGCATGTAGCGTCGAATGGCCGGGTCATGGAGATGCTAAGCGAACATCAGTGTGAAGGCTGGCTGGAAGGCTATCTGCTCACCGGCCGCCACGGCTTTTTCTCCTGCTACGAAGCGTTCATTCACATCGTCGATTCGATGTTTAATCAGCACGCTAAATGGCTGAAGGTCTCAAATCAAATTCCCTGGCGCCAGCCCATTGCCTCTCTGAACTACCTGCTTTCTTCGCACGTTTGGCGTCAGGATCATAACGGTTTCAGTCATCAGGATCCGGGGTTCATCGACCACGTCATGAACAAAAAAGCAGAGATCATCCGGGTTTATTTACCGCCCGATGCAAATACCCTTCTCTCGGTGACCGATCATTGCCTCCGCAGTCGCAACTACGTGAACGTGATCGTGGCGGGAAAACAGCCCGCTCCGCAGTGGCTCGATATGGATGCTGCGATCAAACATTGCGCCGCCGGCATTGGGATTTGGGAATGGGCCAGCAATGACCGCGGCAGCGAGCCTGATCTGGTTATGGCCTGCGCAGGGGATGTGCCCACGCTGGAAACACTGGCTGCGGTCGAGTTGCTTCGCCAATATTTTCCTGAGTTGAAAATCCGGGTCATCAATGTGGTTGATTTGATGAAGCTCCAGCCCCGCACGGAGCATCCGCATGGTCTCACCGATAACGATTTCGATTTGCTATTTACCGCGGATAAGCCGGTGATTTTCGCCTATCACGGTTATCCCTGGCTGATTCATCGGCTCACTTATCGACGAAAGAACCATCCAAATCTGCACGTTCGCGGTTACAAGGAAGAGGGAACCACCTCGACACCGTTCGATATGGTGGTGCTGAACGATCTGGACCGTTTTCATCTGGTTGCCGACGTGATCGATCGGGTCCCGCAACTCGGGGCGAAGGCGGCTTATGCCAGGCAGGCAATTCGAGACAAGCTGATCGAACATAAAGAATACATTGCCCGCCATGGCGAAGACATGCCTGAAATCCGGAACTGGAAATGGCAGCAACACGCCCAATCCAAAAAATCGAAAGGTTTCGGCCGGGCGCGAAAGAAAAACATTCCGTCAGGATTGAGCCGGGAGAAAGAAGAGGAACAGTTGCGCTAGCTCGCGACGACAGTATGCCATCGCCCGAGCGGGACAGCTACCACCTTAAGTCGGGAAAGCAGCGGACCGTGGAGCGCCAGGCATTGAAGGTGGCGTTATAGTGACAACGCCGCGATGGACTAATACTGCAAAAACTGCTCCGGCAATCGCATAAATCAGTCCGATAACGAGTAAACATTCAGGCCCAAATGTCACATCGGTCAATGCACCTAAAAATCCTCCGCAACCGAAGGCGCAAAATACAAACGATAAAAAGCGCAGTTTCCAATACTCAATTTGGCCATGCCGCATCCAATGGCCCAACATGACTCCGATATCTGTTACAATACCCGTAACATGAGTGGTTCGAATCATTAATCCACAGTAGCTGCTCGTCAGGGCATTTTGCAATCCGCAGGCCATCGAGAGAGCGGGCAGTCCAATCCGCCTCCCATGCAGAAGAAGGTAAGCGCCGAGGGCAATCAGAAATCCTTCAACAATGAGCGCAATTCCATAGCGGCGGCTGGGGACGAGCTTCCACGCTCCCACCATCACTCCCGCCAGTGCGGCTCCTGTTAAAAACCCCAGTATGATCGTCACGGACGCCCAGATATCGGAAAGTCGGTGTTCGGCCACGTTTCCACCTAGATGAGAAACGGCACCGCTCATATGACTGACGGGGGTCCGAAAAAAACCGAGCACAACTGAATTCACGAAACCGGCTGCACCCGCCAGCGCCATCGCTCCCGGCAAGAGGTGCTTGATCGATCGGTGGGCAAGCTTCTTATCAAGTGGCTGGGGATGCGAATACGGCATGCAAAATCTTCGCGCTCAATTTGCGCTCTCCAGAGGCAGTGTCAATTTAACAAATCAAATGACGCGACATGAGTCAGTATCCATTGTTCCGCTGTCTTATGAGTCTGCACAATATAAAGAATGGTATTCGTCTGAACCTTTCTACGGTTGAAAAAAGATTTTTGCGCGGCACTTCCAAAGGTAGTATCACAGCCATGAACTCCCGATTATTTCGTCTTCGCGGGCTTGCACTTTATTTCGCCATATCCTTTGCAATTTCGGGTGCAGTCGCGGCCGAAGTTCAATGGACCAATCTTTCGAGCCGGAAAGGTGATCTGCCAGTCCCGGGCGAATCGACGCAACAAACCGGCAATCTCATCGCGGACTTGGACCGCGATGGAGTTCAGGATTTCGTTCTCGCCTTTCGCGCCAAAGCTCCGGCCTTGGTTTGGTACCGGCGAAATGCATCCAGTTGGGATCGCCTTGTGATCGAGCCGCAATTTCTCACCGTCGAAGCAGGCGGTGCCGCCTACGACATCGATGGCGACGGCGACCTGGATATAGTGTTTGGCGGCGATTGGCAGAGCAACGAAGTCTGGTGGTGGGAAAATCCATTCCCAAATTTCGATCCAAACGTTCCCTGGAAACGGCACACCATCAAAAAGAGTGGCCAGACGCAGCACCACGACCAGGTATTCGGTGATTTCGAAAACACCGGCAAACCGCAACTTGTTTTCTGGAATCAGGGTGCGAAATCGCTTTTCATCGCGGAGATTCCTTCCGACCCACGACAGGTTTCGGTCTGGCCTTACAATCCGGTTTACTCCGGCGAAGCTGGGGAAAAGGGTGATTCCGCCGGAGGCTTTAAATACGCCGAAGGTGCTTCAGCAGCCGATATCGACGCGGATGGAGTTGTCGATCTGCTTGCCGGAAACTACTGGTTTAAATATCTCGGCGGGGGAAAGTTCAAACCAATCAAGGTGGGAGAGATCGGTGGCCGCATTTGTGCTGGCCGCCTGATTGAAGGAGCGAAATATCCTCAGATAATTATTGCCCCCGGCGACGGCTCAGGTCCTCTCCGCTGGTATGAATGCCTCGGCGATCCGCAAAAAGAAGCCGATTGGAAAGGACATGACCTCCTCGATAGACAAATGATCCACGGTCATACCCTCGATGTAGGCGATGTGGATCATGATGGACACCTCGATATTTTCGCTGCCGAAATGGCCAAGTGGACCGAGAAACGCCCCGATTCGGACAACTCCAAAGCGGAAGCCTGGGTCTTTTACGGTGACGGAAAAGGCAATTTCCGAAAGACCGTGCTTTCGACCGGGCAGGGCTTCCACGAAGGGAAACTTGCCGATCTTGATGGTGATGGCGATCTCGACATTTTGAACAAGCCCTACAACTGGGAAGCGCCTCGTGTGGATGTCTGGCTAAACAATGGAACCGGCCCACGCAAACACGCTGGCACCGGTGCAAGTTTCAAAGGTCCGCTCGGACTGCAGCTTTATTCGCTCCGTCACCATTTCGCAAAGAACGTGCCTCTCGCGCTCGATTATGTTCACAATTTCGGTTTCACCGAAATTGAAGGAGGTAGCTACAAATATCCACCGGCCGTTTTTACAAACATGCTTGCCGCGCGCGGAATCAGAGAGGTCAGCACGTTTGCCGATTATGCGAAGCTGCGTGATGATCCAGATGCTGTGATCCGTGCCGCGCAGGCCCTCGGAGTCGAATATGTTGTTTGCGGTTGGATTCCACACGAGAAAGGGCATTTCACCGAGCAGAATGCACGGGAAGCGGCAGGCATCTTCAATCGTTCTGGCGGGCAATTAAGAAACGCGGGTCTCCGTCTGGCCTTTCATCTCCACGGTTATGAATTTCAGCCGTACCAGGACGAGACGTTATTCGACCTTCTGGTCAAGGAAACCAGGCCGGAGCTTGTCGGTTTCGAACTCGACGTTTTCTGGGCCGTCCATGGCGGAGCCGATCCGGTCAAATTATTGCGGAAGTACGGCAGTCGCTTTGCCTTGATGCACATTAAAGATCTGCGAAAAGGCGCGCAGGGCGATCTCACCGGCAGTGCGCCCGATGACGACAGCGTTCCCGTTGGCGACGGTCAGGTGGACTGGCCCGCGGTTTTGCGTGAGGCTCAGCGCGCTGGAGTCAAACACTACTTCATTGAAGATGAATCAGTGGCCGCGATCTACCAGATTCCCCGCACGTTGCGTTACCTCGAGACCGTTTCGTGGTGAAGCCACACTTGTCGGTTGAGAATGTCCGGGACGACTCTGCATAACCGCGCACGCTGCCCACATCATACCGACTAGCGGCAGGCATGCGAGTATCAGGATTCCGAGCGAAGCAAATTCGTTTCTTTCTTTGTGCATGAGCTTAATTGTTAGTTTCTGTTACGTTGCCGTTACCATCGTGCGGTGACTCCACTTTTTTTGCTCGAAACAGGCCAATTCTTGCTCTGGCCCCGCATTAAGAACTGTTTGAAGCGGTTTTCGATTTCGACGCAGAGCAATTTCCAGCTTGCTCGACGAACACTCACCCGACACTGTCGGTCCATGCTCAGACCGGACAAGAAATACTCCGTTTACGACCTCAGACAACTCAAAGGCAAACGCTGCCTGACTCACGTCCACGTAAAATCTCCCGAGGAGGCGGCTGCGGCCGAAGCGGCCGGAATCGATTTGTTAAGTTGCAGTTTTGACTCGCCGGATGCGCAGGCGCGCCTTCCGTTACTGGTCGCGGCGGCTCCCAAAAGTTTTATTTCCGGCGCTACCCCGCATGGAATGGCATCCCCGGAAGAAGCGATCCGCACCGGTTTTAAGGCGTTGGCACTGGGCGCCAGCTCCGTCTATTGCTCCGCAAGTCCCGTGCTGGTGGAAGCGATGGCACGCGAGGGAATCCCCGTGGTCGGCCATTTGGGAATGGTTCCCCGACATGCGACCTGGACGAACGTCCGTGCAATTGGAAAGACCGCTCCGGAAGCACTGCGTCTTTACGAACAATTGAAGCGCCTCGAAAACGCGGGCGCGTATGCCGCGGAAATTGAATTGGTTCCCCACCAGCTTGCCTCCTATCTCTGCAAGAAAACTTCCCTGCTCCTTATGTCGCTCGGATCGGGAAGCGGTTGCGACACCCAATTCCTCTTTTCCGACGATATACTTGGAGATTACGATGACCGCATTCCCCGCCACGCAAAGGCATACCGGAATTTTCTCAAAGAATACCAACGCCTGCAGGAAGAACGCATCACTGCGTTC
>JAQGOX010000901.1 GCA_028293365.1 Verrucomicrobiales bacterium
CGGGGTTAAATGGCATCGCAATCATTCGTGGCGAGAAGAGAGCGACTCCGACGAACGCAGCGAGCATGAGCAGGATGGTTACAAACATGGGGAGGAGAGAACGCCATGCAAGTAATACCCACAACGCCAGAGCGATCTCTACCATTCCGGCGATAGATACACCATACCTCGCGGCAATATCGCTTGCTCCCGCGTCCGTTAACATGATCCCTTCATCGGGGTGGTGAAACAGAAGTTTAGGCACGAGCCCATGCCAGAACCAAACGAACGCAACTGAGATACGCGAAAGAAAGTAGGCGGCTGCGGAACGGAGCGCAGCCTCCGGTGGAATCCCGCTTTCCACCCAGAGCCTCAGTCGATCAAAGCTCCACGCGGTTGCCCACCCCATCACAGGACGGAAAACAAAGCGATCTCCCAATTCGCCCAGCACACCGAAGCGGACGCGGTAATCGTAAAGGGTGAGAAAACGCACGCTGCTGGAAACTGGAATGTACTTCCAATACCCCGAACCCTTACAAATCAGAGATTTACAATCATCCGACCAGAATTTCAGACTGCTCGCGCGTTCACCGGTTTCGCTTGTACGCGT
Source organism: Verrucomicrobiales bacterium (assembly GCA_028293365.1). Taxonomy (GTDB): domain Bacteria; phylum Verrucomicrobiota; class Verrucomicrobiia; order Limisphaerales; family SXQI01; genus JAQGOX01. The sequence continues at coordinate 590 of JAQGOX010000901.1, forward strand.
ATCGATTGTTTCTCCCTGCCCCTCGATTTTCAAACCGAGGCCGATACGCGTGGCATAAAGAAATCGTTGTGGCACATTGAAATCGACCCTTGCCAAATAGCGGATTTCGGTAAATCGCAAATCCCATCGTGCATGCAGTTCTGGCGTTTGCGTAAGATGCCAAATCTCGTCCAGCGACCCTTCAATCGTAATCTCGACATAAATTGGTTTGGCTGATGTCACACCGAAGCTTTGTTTGCGATGGCGATAATGCTTAAGTATTGCAGGCCTGCAAAGAGAATTAGGCGTTTGCGGTGTTTCAGTGAGTACGTTATTCGCGAGCCGGTGGTTGGTGCGTCGCGGTCCAGCCCAAGCCTTTAACCCGTATAGAACGTTGTCAATAACACTTGGGACGTTACTTCTCGCCCGGAATGGACCCCGGCATTGACGGTTTGATAGATGTTCGCGGACATTGTTGAAGCGGGATCAACCCCGTTGCTTTTACCCATCGACGGATCGAGAAACAACGCGCATTATAAACCTATGAGAAGTAACTTGCTCATGGACCGCCGCACTTGTCTCAAAGGGATCGGAGCCACACTCGCGCTGCCCTTTTTGGAATCCATGAGCTGGGCGGAACCTGGCAAGGGAAAGCCGGGCAAACCACCGGTTCGCCTCGGATTCATGTACATGCCCCACGGCGTCATCATGGATCAGTTCTGGCCCAAGAGCCCGGAGAGCTTCCTCTCGTCGCCACCACCGGCTCTGGAATCACTGCGTCCCGTTCTCGATCAATGTTTGTTGATGAAGGGGATCTCGGGAGTTGCGATCGCTCCATTCGATGGGGCGCCGCACGCGCTCGAGTTATCGACCTGGCTTACGGCCATGCTGCCGGATGCGAACACCCGAAATCGAATCAACATTGGGATTTCGGCGGATCAGATCGCGGCCAATTACGTGGGTGGTTTTACATCGCTCCCCTCTCTTGAGCTGGCCACGATGCCGCAGACGCACAAGGAAAATCAGGAAGGACTCAACGAGGGCTATTATTCACATTGCAGCTTTCGTTCACCCACCCAGGCCGTCCCCGCCGAGATCAATCCGCGCAGCGTCCTGAACCGGCTCTTCGGAAAGTCCGACCGACCTGGACACATCCGCCAAGCGGACCCTCTCGATCGGCAGATGCTGGACCTGGTGATCGGAGGGGCCAAAGAGCTTCGGCGAAAACTGCCCCAGGACGATCAACACAAACTGGATGAATATCTGGACAGCGTGCGCGCCGTGGAACGTCGTATTGCCGCGATCGAGTTCCGCCAGAAGGAGGCAGCGCTGGAGAAGGCTGGAGTCAGCGTGACCAAACGCAACGCTTCAGATTCCCCGCCAATCGAAGTCAAGATTCCCGACGGTGACAAACGGAGCGAGTACATGCAGGTGATGTGTGACCTCAATGTGCTGGCATTTCAAACCGACACGACTCGCGTCAGCACTTACATTGGCTCGACACCAAATGGCGTTTCCTATCCGGAACTAGGATTCAGGAACGAGCATCATTCCCAAACCCATCACAACAACGAGCCCGACAAGGTGAGCAAGGTAGCCGCGATCACGGCCTTCAACATCGCCCAGTTCGCCTACATGGTGAAAAAGATGCATGCCTTGCGCGAAGGCGACGGCACCTTGCTGGATAACTGCATCATGATGTGGGGCTCGGGCCTTGAGGACGGGAACAAGCACGCCCGCGAAAATCTTCCCTTTATCATCGCGGGCAAGGGCGGCGGCTCCATCAACACTGGACGTTTCCTTGCCAATACCAAAGGCAATCAAGGCGACCTGCTCACCACGCTCCTCGCCTGCGCCGGCATTCCGGTCGATCGTCCAGTTGGGATTGCGACCAAACAGATAAAGGAGATGACCAGGAGTGTTTAGCAGCCTTGTGGCTTTGAGGAGGGCTTCCGGATCTTCGGATGGGGTGTTATAGGACGGATGAAACTTACTTATCAGACGGTAGGATGCACTAATCCGTTAACAGGTATCTTCCCTCCCTTGTATTCCAAGGCTGGAATCATTGACTGGAGTGCACTGTGCGGCCAGTCGGAAGACAACGAATACAAATGCTGTTGCAATCAAAAACCATGCTGAGGCCACAATGAAGAGCGTCATCGACTCATCCTTTTGACAATGGGTTCGGCCGGGCAATATCGACCAGTCTTTCAATAGCAGTTCCTCAGTGAACACATCCGTTACGGTCAGCGGTCCCGTTTGCTATTGTAGCTGTCGCAAGAGTAATGCACCTTCAACATCATCGTCCATCATACCTAAGTGTGACTGGGCGAATGGGAGATGAAATGGCACTATGGCAATATTTGCTCAGCATAGAGCGCGACGGTCTGGCGGAAAGGGCCAGATGTGAGTGAATCCAAATTTCATCGACACTTCAAATCAGTCAACGGTTCATTCTATGAGGCCTTTTACTCTAGTAACAGAGGGGTTGCAAAGGGGCACCCATTTAGCAATCGCGTTTCGTGAAGCAACGCTGCTCTGATCAATTAGCTGTCTGCGATACTGCGGCGGTAACCGATGCAGAACTTGCTGCGTTGCGCGCGGCTTGCTGGTCTCTCATAAGTTTTTCGCTCATTGCCGCTAATTGCGGCGCACTCGTCTGTGTAGCCATGGTGACCAGGCCATGTCCAAGTCCTTTCAGGCGATTGTTCCAGAGAATCTGCCCGTCGGACAGGCCCAGGCAAAACATTTCTCCGCTGGTGCTCGCTAAAACTTCGTCGTGATCGAGTATCACGTTGACAAAGTCACTCCCTTTTAAGTGAGTACGCCAAACTTCGTTTCCATTTGAACGATCCAAAGCGATTACCGTCCCCTGAATGCCGATATAGACGACATTGGAAGCTTCATTCATGAAGTTGATTTTTACGCGAGCTATTGAAGGAAGCAAGACTCGTCAAACAGGCAATACTCGCGGTAAAGCGGCCGGTTTGCTACGCACTCCAAACTGAATCCAGATAGCAGAAGGTCAACAAATTCCGGTTTAATGACAGTGAGGCTTTACAGTTACAACCGAGTTGAATTGTGGGCCGAGTGGATCAGTTAAGCAGCGGACTTAATCACAATCAGTTAGATTACAGTTCCAGGATCAGCAAGCCCAGCTAAGCCAAGGGAAGTTCCAAAGTAAACTTCGCCCCTTTGCCGGGTCCTTCGCTGTGAATCTTGAGAGAACCTCCCATTTCCCTGGCCGCGATTGCACCGCTGTGCAGCCCAAATCCGTGACCATCCTTTTTTGTTGTAAAGCCGTGACTAAATATGCGCGCCAGGTTCTCTTGCGGAATTCCGACGCCGTTGTCTGATACAGAAATTCGGACCTGGCCATGTCCGTTCGCGACGCAAATGGTTATTTGCTTGTCGGGGCGACCGGAATGATCACACGCCTGTGTGGCGTTGCGGATCAAGTTCACCAGAATCTGCAACACCTTGTGTTTCTGAACCTGAATTAAGGGTACATCGTTAAAATCCCTTATCACCTGGATGTCGTGTTGCGTCAGAGTCGTTGCATTCATTCTGAGCGCATCGTCGACCAAATCGCTGGCCTTGAGAGCTTCGATGAGGCCGGAAACCCTGGCGAAGCCCTGTTGCATCGTGATTATGTCTTTGATGTGCTCGACGTTTTTTCGCAGATGCCCAAGTTCCTTGAGCGTTTCGACCTGTTCCTCAGAGAGATGTTTGGCTAATGCTCCGAGGTAGCCTGGCAGCCGGATTCCTTTTGGGTCGTGCGTCATGAAATCGGCCATATCCGACCCGTGCTGGCTCAATAACTCCGCAATTCGAGCCAAGTTACTGATTTTGGAGTTCGCTATATTTTCTGTCACACAAGCAGAGGAGACATTAACACTATTGAGTACGTTGCCGACGTTGTGGAGGACGCCCGTAGCTACTTCAGCCATTCCGGCCTGCCGGGATGTTTCGACTAGTTCCTTGTGAGCTTTATCGAGGTTTTGCCGGGAAGTTTCCAGTCGATCGGTCATTCGATTGAAAACCAGCCCGAGTTCACCGCATTCATCTCCGGATGTCACATTGACCTTGCGGCTGAAATCTCCCGCTCCGACCGCTTCAGCGGTGTCGCGAAGCTCACGAAGCGGTCTGGTGATGCTGCGAATGAGAAACCAAACAACAAGGCTGCTTAGGATCATACCAGCGACACCGACGGCAATAATCATTCGTTGGGTCGCGTGCAATTCTTTCAGCGGCTCATGATAAGAATAGAGCAGGATATATCCAGGCTGCCGATCTCCGTTCAAATCGTTTAACCGCCCAGTCAAAGCGAGATAATGGTCTTGAGTTAAGTCTATTGGCACTTGGCGTTTTTCCGCCACTAATCGGGTGAAAAGATCGATGCATCGCTGAATTAAATGAGCCTCATTTAACGAAGAAGCGGCCACAGCTTCTTTTGAAGCAAAAACGATATCGCAGCCGGTAATCTGGCTGAATTCTTTGGCTTGAACGTCGTCGATCTGGACGGCAAAGGTAAGAATACCAATAACATCTTTGTCCACTGGGGTAATTACGGGGACTGAGATAACGTCAAAAAGATCGCGGTTAACCTCAATCACAATGGAAGCAGGGGCCGAGATACCATCGAAAGCCTGCTTCAGGGAGGACTCAGAGCTCCTGGCAAACTGATCCAAATCAATCTCCGTATTGCGGGCTGCAGCGATGATTCGGCCGTCACTGCCTGTAAACTGAACGACAGAAATCCCGATAGTATCGCCAGTCGGGTCGGCTTTCAGAAGATCAGCCAGGAGTGGTTTCAACGTCCGAGGATCCTGCTGTTGGCATGCCGCTCGATAGCGCGGTTCCTGAGCAATATTGCGAAAGCGCAAAAACAGATTTCGAGCGTTGATTTTTTGCGAGTTTTTGAAGACAGCTTCCGCGGTGATCAGAGCCTGTTTGGTATCGACCTGCAATTGCCGATTGAGCCGGTGGTTGACCGTGAATAAGATTGCCGCGACCAGGATAATGATTACCCCGACCATGGCAAGCAGCACCTTGGTATGGAGTTTGAAATCCTTGAATCGGGTCGCAGTCATATCAAGACTGCAAGAGGTTTTTAGTCCTGAAGGTGATCAGGTCGACGAAATTGAACTCGCGACTGTCATTATTGACCGCGACAACGCATTGCTGCGCGATTTCTTTGCCCAGCGCGGAAACGACGCCAATAATTACGCTGGCACCCGTTAATAAATCAAATAACTCGACCAACGATGGAATTGCAAAAATGGAATACTTCTTCATAACGGCTGGCGTCAGAATTTGAGCGCCGCTTCAGCCACGACAAAATCTTCATGTTCAGCCGATTGGTCCGAATTGTCGCAAAGCCAGCCAAGAGCCGTACCGAATCGTCTCTCTAATATCGGATGGATTGGCTGGAACTTGAGATTGTCCCGGTGATATTCTCAACTTGTAGGAGGGGCGAAGCGTGCTATAATTCCCCAAATGAAAAGTCTGCTTCTGGCTGCGCTTCTTCCCTGGCTCGCCGCTTCCGCTGCTGTAACTGACACGGAAACACACCATATCGTTCTCGCCTCGGGGACCGGAGCAAATAACGTGCTTCTCAATCACCTGATTGATACGACGCGCAAGCGAGTGACGAATGCATTCCCTGCAACCGTGCTCGCGGATTTCAAGGAGACGACCGTCGTTTTCCAGGACAAACCGGTAGTCCAGGTTATCTTCTTTAAGTCAGCCACAGAAAATGGCTTCTTGTTTGAATATCGGATTGAAAATGGAAAGGCCACGCTTTTAAAGGAACAAGAAGGTGTGATTGCCGATCCTGAAGCCCCGAGCGCGGCACCATTGAAAACGGGCGCCGCTAATG
>JAQGOX010000915.1 GCA_028293365.1 Verrucomicrobiales bacterium
TTGAGCCGGGCCACGATTTATTCACCGATCGATGGCGTGGTCATTTCGCGTAATGTGGATGTGGGGCAAACGGTCGCTGCGAGCCTCTCCGCGCCTACTCTTTTCGTAATCGCGAATGATCTTCGCAAAATGCAGATTCCGGCCATGGTCTCGGAAGCGGACATTGGAGGCATTGAAGAAAATCAGGAGACAAGCTTCAAAGTGGAAGCATTTCCGACTCGCAACTTTAATGGGCGTGTCAGCCAGGTTCGCAATCAGCCCACCACCAATCAAAATGTCGTGACCTATGCGACGATGATCGAAGTGCAAAATTCCGACTTGAAACTCAAGCCGGGCATGACCGCGACCGTATTTATCACGACCGCGAAAAAGCAGAACGCGATTCAAATTCCAAATGCGGCTCTTCGTTTTCGAGCGCCCGAAAATGCATTGATAAAAACGAACGCCAATGCGATTCAATCCGGCAAAGGCAGTCCTCCGGAAGAATCATCCGGCCCGTCGGGAGGCGGTGGTGGTGGATTTAAACCTTCTGAAGAACAACGCCAAAAAATGCTTGCGCGGTTCGATAAGAACGGGGATGGGAAACTCGATGACGAAGAGCGGGCCGCGATGCGGCAGGCCATGCGGAGTGAAGGTGGATTTGGTGGAGGAGGGGGCCGCAGCCGGGGCCGGCCTGAAGCTCAACCTGCTAAAACCGTTTATCTGATTTCTCCGAATATAGTCGATCCTGCCAAAGGCCCGCAACTCGAGGCAGTCCGCATTAAAATCGGAATCAGTGACAACATTAACACGGAGGTGATCGAAGGCCTAAAAGAGGGCGATGTTGTCGCAGTCGGAACCATTGGAGCGGAAGCCCCGGCAGCAGGGCCGGCTGGCAATCCATTTGGTGGTGGCCGTCGTTTCTAATCCGCTACTACCTGTGGCCATGAACGAATCGCATCCGATCATTCAGCTTGATCAGATTAACAAGATCTACCGTAGCGGCGATGTCAACGTTCACGCCGTTCGGGACGTATCTTTGGAAATCAAGACAGGAGAGTTTGTGGCAATCATGGGATCGAGTGGTTCGGGCAAATCAACGATGATGAATATGCTCGGTTGCCTGGATCGCCCGACCAGCGGTCGGTATTTGTTGGATGGCACCGATGTTTCGCATCTGGATCGTGACGAACTGGCCGCAATTCGAAATGCCAAAATCGGGTTTATATTCCAGGGGTTCAACCTCCTCTCCAGAACTTCCGCACTCGAAAATATCGAGTTACCGATGTTATACAGTTCCCGGCACATTTCCCGTCACGAACAAAATGAAAGGGCAACCAAGGTTCTCGAATTGGTCGGCCTGGGAGAGCGAGGCGATCACTTTCCGAATCAGCTTTCCGGTGGGCAGCAGCAGCGGGTCGCCATCGCACGATCGCTGGTTCTTGAGCCGGCGTTGCTTTTGGCGGACGAGCCGACGGGCAATCTTGACAGCAAAACGAGCATTGAGATCATGGGGGTTTTCCAGCGGCTAAACGATCAGGGAATTACCATAGCGATGGTGACGCACGAGCTCGATATCGCCAACTATACCCGGCGCGTGATTGTCATGCGGGATGGTCGTGTCGTGAACGATTCTCCGGTGCAGAATCGTCTTATCGCTTCGGATGAATTGCGCAAGATCGAACAGGAGCAGCAGGCCATAAAATTGACATCATGAGAATATTCGCAATTCTTCGAATTTCCCTGCGGGCTCTTAAGCGAAACCTTTTGCGCACCTTGCTTACCATGCTGGGTATTATCATTGGTGTAGCTGCCGTCATCGCGATGGTCAGCATCGGCAATGGCGCTAAAGCACAGATCGAGGCGCAGATTGCGAGTCTTGGCCAGAACATCGTCATTGTCATGTCTGGTAATTTTCGCCGGGGTGGCGTCAGCATGGGGTTCGGCAGCGCCGGCACACTTACGGTTGATGATCTTCGTGCCATCGAACGTGAAGTTCCGGCGGTCGTATCGATTACTCCGGAGGTTCGTGCGAACGCGCAGGTGGCAGTGGGAAACCAAAATTTGAGCACTTCCATTATTGGCGTCGCTTCCGCCTATCCGGAGATGCGCTCCTGGACCATAGCCAATGGCAGCGCGTTCACCGATCAGGATGTGAAAAGCGCGGCAAAAGTTGCTTTGATTGGCAAGACTACTTCCACGCAGCTTTTTGGCGCGGATGAAGATCCGATAGGGCAGATAATCAGAATCAAGAACGCTCCGTTTACAGTCGTCGGTTTGTTGGGGAGTAAAGGCATGTCAATGAACGGCAGCGATCAGGATGACGTCATTATGGTTCCGTGGACCAGCGCCATGAAGCGCCTCACGGGTGGGACCACGTTCCGAAATTTTTCAGTCCAGGCGGAGGATCCAGATCAGTTGGTGGATGTGCAACTCGGAATCTCCGAGCTCTTGCGCCAGCGGCATCGCATCCAGGTTGGGCAGGACGACGATTTCATGGTGCGCACGCAGACTGAGATTTCCGATACCGCAACGGCGACCTCAAAGACCATGACGGTTCTGCTCGGTTCAATTGCAGGCGTTTCCCTCTTGGTCGGCGGAATCGGCATTATGAATATCATGCTGGTAAGCGTGACGGAGCGAACGCGGGAAATTGGTATTCGAATGGCAGTCGGAGCGAAGGGCTTCAATATTCTCTCACAGTTTCTAATTGAGGCTGTTCTCCTTTCAGGACTCGGCGGGGTGATCGGCATTGCGCTCGGAGTGGGCACATCGAAGATCCTCGCTGCCACTCAGAATTGGCCAACGCTTACGTCAACCAATTCCATCGTAATCGCGTTTCTGTTTAGTGCAGCCGTTGGTATTTTCTTTGGGTTTTACCCTGCCCGTAAGGCCGCGAGCCTCGACCCGATTGATTCTCTACGGTACGAGTAGGCTCGCGATTTCGACGTGCATCCCCCTCCGGTGGCTGCTATATCGAATGGAATATGGATCACGCTCCTGGCTTCCTGAAACTGGTTGAAGATGCGCGGTTGCGCGTGAAAGAAATCTCAATCGACGCGGCCCGCCGGCGGCTTGCAGAAAATCCCAACGCGGTTTTGATCGACGTTCGCGAGGACAATGAATGGGACAAGCAGCACGCGCTGGAAGCGAAGCATCTTGGAAAAGGGGTGTTCGAGCGCGATCTGGAGCGTCTTTACCCTGACCCAAACACCGAACTGATTTTATATTGTGGGGGCGGCTTTCGATCAGCCCTTGCCGCGGATGCCGCCCAAAAAATGGGCTACAAGAACGTTTTCTCTCTGATTGGAGGCTATAAGGGAATG
>JAQGOX010000932.1 GCA_028293365.1 Verrucomicrobiales bacterium
AGAGCGGCTCAGTCAGAACGTGCAGTAATCTATTCCCTTTTAAATTCATTTCGATGAAGAACCGATGGTTTGTTTTCATGGTGGCTCTGATGACTTCGGCTACTGGATTCGGCGCCGTTCCCGCTGCCCAAGCGTCCGTGCTCAAGGCCGAAGCGTACCGGCATTACGTCGAGGATTTTAATCGGGACGACAACGAACTCTACAAAGGCTACTTTCCCAATTCCGCATCCTGGGATTTTCTAAAGGAGAATATCCCGCTGCTCGATTGTCCAGATGCCGATATCGAGACGACCTGGTACTTCCGCTGGTGGACTTACCGGAAACATATTAAACAAACGCCCGCCGGTTTCATAGTCGACGAGTTTCTTCCCCCGGTCGGCTGGGCCGGGAAATACAACTCGATCAGTTGCGCGGCGGGTCATCATATTTACGAAGGACGCTGGCTGCGTGATCCGCGCTATATCAACGACTATACTGGTTTCTGGTTTGGCGGAGGCGGGAATCCCCGCACTTATTCGTTTTGGGCCGCAGATTCGGTCTGGCAACGATACTGCGTATCGGGTGATCCTGGCGAGGCCATTCGCCTCCTGCCAGAACTGATTGCGAACTACGAGGCATGGGAAAAATCAAACCGCGACGCCAATGGGCTGTACTGGCAGGAGGATGGCAAGGATGGTATGGAAGTTTCGATCGGCGGCAGCGGATATCGTGCGACGATCAATAGTTATCAGTTCGGTGATGCCCTCGCCATCTCGCGCATTGCCGCGCTCGCAGGCCGGGACGAGGTCATCCGCGAATATGGCGGGAAAGCGGCCACGCTCAAGAAGCTCGTGCAGGAGAAATTGTGGGATGCGCAGGCAACGTTTTTCAAGGTGTTGCCGCGTGGTGAGAACAAGTCACTCGCACCGGTTCGCGAACTTCACGGGTTCACTCCCTGGTATTTCAATCTTCCCGATCCGGAGTTCGCCGTTGCCTGGAGAGAGCTCATGGACCCTAAAGGGTTTTTCGCTCCTTTCGGGCCGACGACCGCCGAGCAACGTTCCCCGAGATTTGCTCTCGCGTATGCGGGGCATGAATGCCAATGGAACGGACCAAGTTGGCCCTACGCGACCGCCATCACTCTGACTGCTCTCGCAAATCTTCTGAACGGCCCCAACCAGGATGTGATCAGTGCGAAGGACTATTTTGAACTGCTGAAAATCTACACGAAATCGCACCGGCTTAAACTCGACGATGGCCGGGTTGTGCCCTGGATCGACGAAAACCTGAATGCGGCGAATGGCGACTGGATTTCGCGAACGCGCCTGAAAACCTGGAACAACGGAACCTGGGATTCTGGCAAAGGTGGCGTGGAACGAGGCAAGGATTACAACCATTCGACTTATTGCGACCTGATCGTCACCGGCCTGGCGGGACTGCGTCCCCGGTCCGATGAGACTGTCGAGGTCAATCCGTTGGCGCCGGAGTCGTGGGATTATTTTTGCCTAGATCAGATTCCCTATCACGGACGGAATCTTACGATTCTTTTCGATCGGACCGGATCGCATTACCGGAAGGGCATCGGCCTGCACGTCTTTGCCGATGGAAATGAGATCGCCGCCTCCGACAAGCTCGCGCGCGTTACCGGTCAATTGCCACCACCCGCGCCTGCCGAAACTTCGGGCGGCTGGATAAAATCGTCGAGCAATCCGGTGATGGGTGGAAAATACGGGACCTGTTTCGATATTTCCGTACTGCGCGAGGGCGATAAGTATCGCATGTGGCTATCGTGGCGGCCGAATAAGGCCGTGGCGTTAGTCGAGAGCTCGGATGGCCTGCATTGGAGCGAGCCGCCGCAGGTTGTGCTCGGGCCGCGGAAGGAGACTGGCTGGGAAAACGATATCAACCGGCCTTTCGTGCTCAAACGCGACGGTACCTATCACATGTGGTACACGGGCCAGACCAAAGATCACTCGTCGATCGGTTATGCCACCAGTTCCGATGGTGTGGCCTGGAACCGCAAGAGTGATAAACCGGTGTTAAGCTTCGATCAGGCGTGGGAAAAAAATATCGCCGTGATGTGCCCGTCGGTGATCTGGGACGAACAGGCCCATCTATTCCGCATGTGGTATTCCGGCGGTGAACAGAACGAACCGAACGCGATCGGTTACGCCACCAGTCCCGATGGGCTGGTTTGGACCAAGTATGCTGGCAATCCGGTTTTCACGGCTGAACCAAAAAATGCCTGGGAAAAACACAAGGTGACCGCGTGCCAGGTTGAGAAGCGTGGCGATTGGTACCTGATGTTCTATATTGGATTTCAGGACGAGCCCACGGCTCGGATCTGTCTCGCGCGGAGCAAAGATGGAATCACAAACTGGCAGCGCCATCCCGCCAATCCGATCATTGCTCCAGGCAAAAACAAATGGGACCACGATGCCTGTTACAAGCCGTTTGCCATCTTCGACGGCAGTAAATGGCTGCTCTGGTATAATGGCCGCCACGGTGGTCTCGAACAGATCGGAGCCGCGATGCACGAAGGAGAAGATCTTGGGTTCGAGTAATCCGGTTTGGATCGTATCGCGATGTCGCGTCGAAAATCGTTTCGCGGATATTGGAGAAGGCCGGCGGTGGACCGTATCCTCCATTTGGATGGTTCGACTTTCCGGCGATCTCAGTATTTGCCCGACTCTTCGTCGCGATTAGGAGTCTCCGAAGTCGCGGGCAAAAACCAGGATGCTATTGGCAGGGAGTGTAATGGCGGCCGAAGCGGGCAGATTGTCCCAGGCCGGACCATCCGCTGTGACGCCGCCCGGGTTTCCCTGCGCATTTGGATTGACCCATTGGTCGTAAATGTCGCTGTTGAAGACTTCCTGCCATTGGCCGCCGCCAGGAAAACCAAGGCGGTAGCTGTGATTATAAAAGGTATGCTCATTGAAACTGGCCACAATGACCACATCCCGGCCGAGGCCCGGCAACCAGCGATGCAGCGCGATGACACGGTTGTCGTTGCGGACATGGAAGACATTGAGTCCATCGCCGCGCAATGCCGGTTGTTTGCGGCGCAACCAGATGAGGTCTCGGGTAAAGCGGTGTTGATCTGACATCGCTTTGTCTTTGCCTTCCAATCCGTCCCACCAGATTAATAATTCAGGCCGGCCCACCCAGTCATCCCAGAATTTGTCCTCGAGAAACTCTTCACCCATGAAAAGCATCGGGACACCTGGCGCTGTGAGCAACAATCCGGTGGCTACCTTCGTCCGGCTCCGGGCATACCAGGAGCGTGTATTGGAGGGGTCGGATAACGCGGCGATACGAGGCTGACGGTCGTTGCCGGTATGCGGGAAGTATTCAAGGTCATGATTTTCGAGGCATTGAAAAACCGTCCATCGGTCAGAATTTCGATAGGTCAGATACAATGCGTCCCGGACAGGGTCGAGATTCACAGATGCCTCGCTGCCGCCGTTCGTCTGCCTGAGGACCGCGCGGACTTCGTCGCGCAGCATGTCGCTGTAACCGACGTCGAATCCCAGTCCGGTCGGCGGTTGGGCTACGCCTTGCCAGCGGTCGGCTCTAAAGTAGGGCCAATACTCTGCGATTTGAACAGCCTCCGGTCTGATGTAACGCAACGTGCTCGATAAATCGCCGCAGAATTTCCAGCCGCCGCTCTGGGCGATTACGGTTACCTGGTCGTAGCGCAGGCCATCAACGTGGTATTCCTGAAGCCACATTTTGCCGTTATCAATGAGAAACTGGCAAACCTCCGGCTTGGAAAATGCGAAAACTCTGCCACCGGCGTGATCCTGATCGGTGAAATAGAGGCTATTGTTGTCCGTGGTGTAAGGCTCCCGGTCGAAGAATTTGATGCTCTGATCGTCGAATCCACCGCCGGCATGATTGAAAACGACATCGGTAATGACGGCTATGCCATAAAGATGACATAAATCGATAAACGCTTTGAACTGATTGATTTGTCCGCTTAGTTGAGCCGTTGTGAGTGGGCCAACGCCTTTTGCATCGAGCAGCCGGTTCACTCGGGCAAGATATGGAGCGAGATCCGCGATTCTGACGGAGTAATCCATCTCTGGCGAAAAGAGATCGGTGCCGTTGTAGCCCAGACTGTTTTCACCCTGGTATTCCTGAAAGGGCAGAGGCATCACAGCGTTTACACCAAGGTCTTTAAAATATTCAATCCGGTCCACGACATCCAAAATCTTGCAGACGCGCCCGGGCCGGATGTCTTTACCGGTTTGATCCCGTGCGTAGAATACGCCTATGTGAAACTGATAAACGATCAGGTCGCTGAAAGCGGGAGGCCTGAAGTTAGCGTCGTGCCAGAGATAATCATTCGGGTTACGCACAATGCAGTTACAATCCGGATACCCATCCATCTCCAGTTCGCGCGCGTAAGGATCGCGCTTGAAACCTTCGCTTCCCGTTCCGACTACGTAAAAACGATAGAGGCTGCCGTCCACGACTCCCGGCATGAACCCGGTCCAAAAGCCCTTGGCATCCTTTACCAGAAGATCACCCGTATTTTTCGGAAACGCCGGTCCCGCGGTTCCCTTCGGATAATTCAGGCCAATATATACCTCCAGTGCCTGGGGTGCCCAGGTGCGAAACGTAGCTCCTCCGGCGACTAGATGTGCCCCAAGTGGAGTATTGGAGTCGATGTGCTGCTGCGATGCTGCCATAGCGTGGTTGGGTTGATAGTTTGAGAAACAAGTTTCTGTCAGCCATCAAAAAGCGGTCTATCGTCCGTGAGATTTGGCCGACACCTTGTCCTTTTCCGCGGT
>JAQGOX010000935.1 GCA_028293365.1 Verrucomicrobiales bacterium
CGACCACCGTGGGTCGATATCTTTGAATCCAATCCACAATCCGGCCTGCGGTGGAAGCCTCCATCGTCTCTGTGCGCCATGGCGCAGCATCGACATGACAATGCCGGCACGCCTGATTGCACTTGCGCCCGAGATTAACCTGGAGCGTCTCAATTTTGCGCCGCCTCAGGAAATAACCTGTCTCGCGGAGCTTTGCCGCAAACGGATTACGTTCGTTGCTCGATTGCTCTGGCGATACGGTCATTTTCCCCGGATGTTATCGGCTAACAACACTTCTCGTCAGTGCAGGAATTCAATTCTGCAAGCAAAGGATCTTCCAAATCACCCGGCGCCCGTTTAAAGGCGCGGACCGTAATCGATCTGAATTCGATCCCTTCAACCGTCTGCCACGGCTTATCATCCCGGCTCAGAATTCCGACGCTGTAAAGTCCCGCTTGTTTGAAAGCCTTGAGAAAGGCTTGCTCGGTCATCGCGCCTGAGATGCAGCCACTCCAGAGTTCCGCATTTTTTTGCATTTCCGGGGGCACTTCCTGGCTCGCTACAATATCCGATATGACGGCCCGTCCTCCCGGTTTTAGGACGCGATGAATCTCGGCGAACATTTCCTTTTTGGCCGCCCCGGTAACCAGGTTGAGCACACAGTTGGAAACAACCACGTCGATCGAGTCACTGGCAATGAGGGGCGACGTTGTCCGAAGTTCCCGCGCCCATGCCTGGTATTCGAAAAGCTTGTCCGTGTTATCAATTGGATGTGCCGCCAGGCGAGCTTCGACTTTTTCAACGTCCAACGAGAGATCCTGGATTCGTCCTTTGCGAAATTCGACATTCGCATAGCCAAGGTTTTGTGCAACCAGCGGCGCATTGCGGCGGGCCATCGCCAGCATTTCATCCGTCATATCCACTCCGATAACGCGTCCGGCCCGGCCTACGACCTGCGCCGCGATAAAACAGATTTTTCCGCCACCCGAGCCCAGATCAAGCACAGTCTCGCCTGCTTCGAGGTATCTGGATGGATTACCGCAACCGTAATCTTTCTCAATGACTTCAGCGGGAATTGCCTTCAGGAATTCTGGCGCGTAATCAATGGGGCAGCATAGCGCCTGTTCTTGTACCTTGGCTGCGGCACCGTAACGTTCTTTGACCGCCGCCTCGGTATCGATGGTTTTCATGAGATCCCCATATTAAGGCGTTTTTCGGCTCCGCGCAATGTAGCATTGGTCCGTAGTTCATCCCCTTCATCCCCCGGTCTGATCAGCAAGAAAAAAGAATTGAGGCTCTCCCGGCAGTCGTCACTCGGAGAGAGGAAACAAACCGGGCGACACGCAGAAACACCAGGGAACCCTTAATCAGAGGCCGCCGTCCTCCGACGAACACTAACAAAATCTTCAACGCAAAAATTCGGAGCTGGATGGGATGTCAACGCTCTCCGCCGAAGTCTTGACAGCACCTTTGCCCAGACGCATTGTGGAGTTCAGTCAGGGGAGCCCCAGCACCTAAATAGGTGACGGCTGAGAGTTCTGTGTGTAAACCCGGAAGACCCGTTGAACCTGCTCCAGGTAATGCTGGCGAAGGGAGGGCCGGAATTCCTTTCTTTCGGGTTCTTCATCCATACGTTTGCGATCAGGAATACGCCTATGATAGCCACTAAAGATTCGTTCGAGCCGAGCAGCACCGACTCATTTCCCCAGTCCAGCCGCGTTTACGCGTCCGGCGTCATTCATGCGGATATTCGCGTTCCTTTGCGCCAGATCGCTCTGCGCCCGACCAAAGCGTTCAATGGCATCGTCGAGGCCAATGAACCGCTTACGGTTTACGACTGTACCGGTCCGTGGGGTGACCCGGCCATGGAATGTGATGTTCAGCAGGGCTTGCCCGCGCATCGGCGTGTCTGGATCGTGGGCCGAAACGATGTTCAGGAATATGCCGGTCGCGCAGTGCAGCCAGCGGATAATGGATATTTGACCCAGGGTCACGCGGAATACGCATCGCAGAGAGAAACCAAAGGCCGTCTTCAGCCTTTTCCTGGTTTGAAGCGCAAACCAATCCGTGCTCGCAACGGTAGCAACGTGACCCAGATGCATTACGCCCGAAAGGGTATTATCACCCCGGAAATGGAGTTCATTGCCATTCGCGAGAACCTCGGGCGCCAAAGCCCATTCGAAGCGGCTCACAAATCGAGCGCCAGTGGAATCGGCTCGCCCGGTTTAAGTCAATCCGGAGCGAGCAACGTTTTGAATCACCAGCATCCCGGCCGGAGCTGGGGAGCGCAAATTCCAAAATTGATCACACCTGAATTTGTACGGGATGAAGTCGCCCGCGGTCGCGCCATTATTCCCGCCAACATTAACCATCCGGAAAGTGAGCCAATGATTATCGGGCGCAATTTCCTGGTGAAGATTAATGCTAATATTGGCAACTCCGCCGTCGCTTCCAGTATTGAAGAAGAAGTGGAAAAGATGCGTTGGTCAATCAAGTGGGGCGCCGATACCGTGATGGACTTGTCCACAGGCAAAAACATTCACGAGACCCGCGAATGGATTTTGCGCAATTCACCCGTCCCAATCGGAACCGTTCCCATTTATCAGGCGCTCGAGAAAGTCGGCGGCCGGGCAGAGGAGTTAACCTGGGAAATTTATCGCGATACCCTTATTGAGCAGGCAGAGCAGGGGGTTGATTACTTTACCATCCACGCCGGCGTTCTTCTTCGTTACGTGCCGCTCACCGCGCGGCGTGCCTGCGGAATCGTTAGTCGTGGCGGTTCCATCATGGCAAAGTGGTGTCTTTCGCATCACACAGAAAGCTTTCTCTACACGCACTTCGAAGAGATTTGCGAAATCATGAAAGCTTACGACGTCAGTTTTAGTCTTGGTGACGGGCTCCGCCCCGGCGCAATTGCCGATGCGAATGACGAAGCTCAGCTCGGGGAGTTGGAAACTTTGGGTGAGCTAACCAAAATCGCCTGGAAACATGATGTTCAAACCATGATCGAAGGCCCCGGTCATGTGCCCATGCATTTGATTCGTGAAAACATGGAGCTTCAACTTAAGCACTGCGACGAAGCCCCATTCTATACTCTCGGACCTCTAACGACAGATATCGCCCCAGGCTATGATCACATCACGAGTGGAATCGGGGCAGCCATGATCGGCTGGTTTGGCTGCGCAATGCTCTGTTATGTTACACCCAAAGAGCATCTGGGCTTGCCCGACAAGCAGGATGTCAAAGAAGGTGTCATTACTTATAAAATAGCTGCGCATGCCGCGGATTTAGCGAAGGGCCATCCGGGCGCGCAACTTCGCGATAATGCATTGAGCAAGGCTCGTTTTGAATTCCGCTGGGAAGATCAATTCAATCTAAGCCTGGATCCCGACACGGCTCGCGCTTATCATGATCAGACGCTCCCGCAGGAAGGCGCGAAGAGTGCCCACTTTTGCAGTATGTGCGGGCCGCATTTTTGCTCCATGAAAATCACCGAAGACGTTCGCAAATACGCGGCCGAGCAGGGGATGAGTGAGGCAACCGCAATTGAAGAGGGTATGCGCGCAAAGTCCGCCGAATTCAAAGCGTCCGGAGGCGAGGTATACCAAAAACCAGTCTGAATGCGGCGCATAGATCATGGTAATGATTGGTTACTAGTATTGGTTCAGGCTCATAATTGGCCTAACGACCGATAGAAATGGTCTTGCCATATTTCGGTGGCGCTAAAGTAATATTCTAGCCTGCCGATTATCTGCCATGTTGAACCGCGTCCTCTTTGTTGAAGACGATTTATTATCCCGCCAGTATTGTGAAGGGCTTTCTTCCGTTCTGGGACGCGACTATGAAGTGATCACTGTCCCCGACGGAAGGTCCGCTCTCGATAACCTTGCCAGATTCTCCGCTGATGTTGTCGTTTCCGATTTGGAAATGTCAGAAATGAGTGGGCCTGAATTCCTTACGACTGTCGAACGTCTTTATCCCGAAACGACCCGCCTGGTAATATCCAGCCATACTGAGCAACTGGCTGTCGCCAGATGTTTGATGTACGGGCATCGCTACCTGCAAAAGCCGCTCGATCCCGATTTCCCTCAGGTACTTAAGCGGATCTGCCGCCTGAAACACGCGGTTCGAAATGAGAAGCTCGCAAAAATCATTGGGGGCACTTCTGCGCTCCCAACCCCGCCGGAGACCTATCTGCGACTAACCGAAGCCCTGCAGTCGCCAATGACATCGCTGGCAGATATGGCGGAAATCATTCGGGCTGATTTGGCATTAACTACTAAATTGCTCCAGATCGTCAATTCCGCGCAATTCGGGTCTGGTCGTAAAATAACGACGGTTTTTGATGCCGTGCAAATGACCGGGATCAGTGTGCTTCAAGGCCTTATGCTCGGCATTCAAGCTATTAAACAGCACGATGGCAAACGTTTGCAGAGCCTGGCTTTGCCGGCCCTTTGGAACCATTCTCTCGAAATTGCGGTTGCCGTTCGAAAACTTGCCCAAACTGAGCGATTGGATTTTTCTGACTGCGAGGAGTTTTTTGTCGGCGGGCTCCTGCACGATATGGGAAAACTCATTTTGGCGAGTCACGCCGATCTGGATTACAGCAAAGTGATGCAACGTGCAACGGGGCAAACACTTCCGCTTTATTGTCTGGAGCAGGAGCAATTTGGTGCCACTCACTCAGATGTTGGCGCTTATCTTTTGGGACTCTGGGGCCTTCCCGAATCGATTGTGAGTTCGGTTCAAACGCATCACACCCTGGAAAACGTAGAACCTGGTGTGTTCTCCGTGGTGGTTGCGATTTACGCTGCCCACTGTCTGGGAAAATCGCCGCATCCATTTAATGAGGCCCGCAAAAAAGAACTGGCCGACCATGGATTTGAAGAGAGGTTCGAAGAGTGGAGTGCCGTCCTCGCGAATTGAGCGTTCAAACGTCTCTTAACGAAAACTTCGCATCGCATGAATAAATTTCTGGCGGAAAATGATGGTGCATCGCAGATGAAAATTTCTTTGTCAGACGATGTTTCCGCTGAATCTATAGAGTTGGTTTCACTCCCACTTTCTTCCCGCGGGGATTTTTCTTCGTTCAACGAATCCAGCTCTCTTGAACCTGCACTGAGTGTGGAT
Source organism: Verrucomicrobiales bacterium (assembly GCA_028293365.1). GTDB lineage: Bacteria > Verrucomicrobiota > Verrucomicrobiia > Limisphaerales > SXQI01 > JAQGOX01. The sequence goes on from JAQGOX010000935.1 coordinate 5,110, forward strand.
TCGCTTGCGGCGGAATTAGAAAATTCGATAGGTGAACAATCCAATTTCCTGATTGATTATGGGCAAATTGCCCACTCTACCCGGCGGATATTTGCCGCTCTGGCCAATGCCAGGGATTCCGCTGAGCGGTTGTCGTGTGCCGGTGCCTTCTCCAACCAGATTCGAAGTTTAGGAGTCTCCGCCGCCGAAAACGGAGTGATGGCCCTGGCCCGCCTTTGCGTTCCTTTAGAGGCGGTGGCCGCGCGTATTATCGATTCTCCGCCTGAAACCGCGCTCGCGATCCTGCGCAAAGTCGCGAATACCATTGATCTGCTGGTTTCATTGAGCCGGCATTCAGATGAGCTCGAACCTCTGTCTCGAATCGAGCCCCGGGTTTTGGTGGTGGACGACGAGGATGCTTCCAGGGACGCGATTATGCTTTCTTTGCAGAAAGTGCAAATGAACCCGGTCGGTTCCGCGGATTCAACCTCCGCATTGAGTGAAGCCGCGGGGACCATCTTTGATTTGATCTTGTTGGATGTTGAAATGCCGGGAATAAATGGATTTGGTCTCTGCGCGCGCATTCGTCTATTGCCTTGCCAAAAGACCACTCCGGTGATTTTCGTGAGCGCTCTTCAGGACCTTAAGAGTCGCGCTTCATCGCTTGTCAGTGGAGGGAATCATTTCATCAACCGACCCATCGATTTTGATGAGTTGAACCTGACGGTACTCACGTTCGTTATTAAATGTCGTATTCGGGATGTTTTGCGCGGACAGGGAGATGCAAGCTGGGTGGAGTTCCGGTAGTGACCATGATAAAATAAGCAGATTTGACATGCTGGCGCGTGGAGCAAAGGCCTGCACTTTCCGGTTCGCTTTTCTTTTTCGCCTGCCTACTATTGCGCCCTATGAGCCTGCCGAAATTCAAATCGTGCTTTGCCTCCATGATGCTCCTGGCCGGCCTTTTAGAGGAGGCGCGGGCTGACGAACTGGTTACTTTCAAACGAACTCAACTTAGCGATCAGTTCTGGTGTGAAGGAGCAAGCTTTGGCGACTTGAACAATGACGGTGTGAACGACTTGATTTCCGGCCCCTGGTGGTACGAAGGACCCGATTTCAAAAAGCGCCACGAGTTTTACCCCGCGACCGCGACCTTCCAGCTTAAAGCGGGACCGATGACCACCGTCACGGTTCCGGGTTTCGAAGGGACGCTCGGCGTGGCGAATAAATACTCGGACAATTTTTTCGTCTGGGTTCTCGACTTTAACAACGACGGATGGAAGGACATTTTAATCGTTGGCTTTCCCGGCCAGGATACTTCCTGGTTTGAAAACCCAAAAGGTCAGGAAGGGCACTGGGTTCGCCATAAGATCTTTGACGAAACGGATAACGAATCTCCCACGTTTGCCGACATTACGGGAGACGGAAAGCCCGAGTTGGTTTGTATTACCAAAGGGCGTTATGGTTACGCGGAACCGGATTGGAACGCTCCCGAAAAACCATGGCCTTTTCACGCAATTTCTCCAGATAATGGCTACGGAAATTTCACCCATGGCATGGGAGTCGGCGATGTAAATGGAGATGGTCGTCTCGATCTACTGGAAAAAGATGGCTGGTGGGAACAGCCCGCGTCACTTGTTGGCGACCCTCTTTGGACGCTTCATAAGCAGCCGATGGGTATGGGTGGTTCACAGATGTATGCTTATGATGTAAATGGTGACGGCCTAAATGACGTTATCACCGCACTCTATGCACACGGCTTTGGGCTTGCCTGGTACGAGCAATATCGGGAGGGGGGAGAAATCAAATTTCGCGAACATATCCTGATGAATCGCGATCCCCACGAAAGCAAATACGGACTTAAGTTCACTGAGTTGCACGCAATCGACCTTATCGATATGGATGGTGATGGCCTTAAGGACATCGTCACCGGAAAACGCTTCTGGTCCCACGGCCGGACGGGCGATCCCGATCGCAATGATGCCGCTGTGCTCTATTGGTGGAAGTTGGTTCGTAATCCCGACAAGACCGTCGATTTCGTACCCTATCTCATCGACAATAATTCCGGCGTGGGCACGCAGGTCGTCGCCGGTGATATCAATGGTGACGGTCTCCCGGACGTAGTCGTTGGGAATAAGAAGGGCACGTTCGTTTTCATTCAGCAGAAAAGTCAAGTTTCACATGCGGAGTGGGAAAAGGCGCAGCCGAAGCCAATTGAGCGGCTAAAAGCTGCTGCTAGGATCAAACCCAAAGCGGAGGATGGGCATGCGCTAAATCTCGATTTCGAGGGAGGCTCACTAAAGGATTGGACCGCCACCGGGAATGCATTCGACGATATGCCGGCGAAAGGCGACGCGGTCAATCGGCGCCGGAATGACATGAACAGCGGCCACCGCGGAGAGTACTGGGTAGGTTCCTACGAGGCACATGGGGACGCCGCGACCGGGACACTCACATCCGTTCCCTTTGTCGTCACCGAGCCCTACGCAAGTTTCCTGGTCGGAGGCGGCTCTGGAATCCAGACTCGCGTTGAAATCCTGAATGCGCTCAATGGCCAAATCCTCTTTCGCGCAACCGGTCCCGACAACGAAAAGATGCGGCCAGTGTATATCAATCTGCGGCCGTACGCCGGTGCGAAAATTCAAGTGCGATTGGTGGATGAAGCGACGACAGGCTGGGGACATGTGAATTTTGATGATTTCAATTTTAGCGATGCACAGCCGAGTGGGGCAGAAGAGATCAAAGCAATCATAATTGACGACAGCCGGTCGGGATGAAACGGTCCTTAGCACCGATGACTTCCCGCAGGTAAGTCGAATATTCCCCGACACTGCATCCGATTCGATTTCCTTTGGAAACCGGTTTTTCAGTTGAGCGTGCCGCCTTGACGATTGGGGCTCCGGTTGAGTATCACTAATAACGACAAATTCATTATCATGCCGACATACGAATACGTTTGCGAAAAGTGCAAACACCAGTTTGAACAGGTTCAATCGATTAGCTCCGACGCTCTCAAAACCTGCCCTAAAGATAAGTGCGGTCAAAAAGCCTGGGGTAAAGGCAAAGTGAAACGCGCGGTTGGGGGCGGTTCCGGCCTCATTTTCAAAGGGAGCGGATTTTACATCACCGATTATCGCAGCGAAAAATACAAAGCTGCCGCCAAAAGCGACACGGCTCCGTCGTCCAGCACACCCTCGAGCGATAGCAAAGCCGCAGCTACTCCCGCAGCAAAGCCCGCCGAGAAGAAAAGCTCCGGATCGACCAGTTCCGGAAGTTCAACCTAGCCTGCGCCGCCCAGGTTGAGTGCTCATGAAACTGATACCGCTTTTATTCCTGGTTTTTTGTGGTGCGATGAGCGCGTCCGCTCGGACCGTCACAAGCACCTCCCGGCAATTCAGTGTTACAGGAAGCGAAAACGGCAGATTCTTTCCGGTGGGTCGTGACAACCGTCCCGGTCTGGTCACGCTTGAACCCGAGTTGATGACCGTCTCTGCTGAGCGCATCAAAAGTGCTCTGCTATCCGAATTGCACGAACCGGATCGATTTCAGGGCCGCATCCAAATATTTATTCGCCCGGTCGGTCCCGACGCAATGCCGATAGGAATCGTTTCGACCTATTATGCGGATGGCTGGCAATATACAGTTGAAGTGCCCGAGCGCGTGGATGAAAACAAGCTTCTCGCCGCCCTGGTCGAGGTGCTTCTGGCTGAAATGTCAAATCGCGCCCCGGGAGATCATGCAGCCGAATTGCCCGCATGGTTTGTGTTTGGTATGGCGGAGCAAATTGCGTTCAACGTGGGGCCTGATTTGATTGCGCGACGAAATCTGGAAATCGGCGCTCAGGGGCGCAAAACTGGAATTTATCCAGGGAAATTCAATGGTCGAACCATTTGGCAGAGCGCGACGAGTGATCGATTTCGCGACATCCGCGATCTTCTGCGAACGAACGCCCCTATAACCTTCCGCGAACTGACTTTGGCAAATGGCAGTCAATTTACGGGGAGTCGTAGCGCCGTTTATCTGGCTTCGGCGCAATTATTGGTTAGGGAGCTCTTACGTCTCGATCCAGCTAAGAGGCACGCGAGTCAATTCCTTGGAAACTTGAGCCGTAACTGGAATTGGCAGACTTCTTTCTACGCCAGTTACCAGTCGTGGTTCACAAAACCTCTGGACGCAGAAAAGTGGTGGGCGCTCACGCTGCTGGATTTTACCAGTCAACAGCAGGCTATGAATTGGGACATTACCTATACGATGCAACGTCTGGAAAGCTTGTTAATGACTTCCGCGGAACTGCGAACCGCCACGAACGATCTGCCACATCGCGCCTCACTTCAGATTCCCACTTTGGTTCGGACCTGGCGGGTTGCGGATCAAACCGATGCATTGCGGCCTAAAATCGGACAACTTGAAGCGCTCGAATCCAGGTCCAATCCCTTCGCGGTTGAACTGATCCACGATTACAGGATTGCGATTCAAACCTACCTCGATAAAGTTGAAGGTAAAGGTGCGTCACCGGGACAACGAAACGACCTGCAGCAGCGATTGCGCGTGGCCGCAATAGAGTTTCTGCAACAATTGGATCGCCTGGAGACACGGCGGCAGAATCTTCTCAAAACTTCGGTTAACAGGCTGGCCGCACGCTAACCGTCATTATTCCTTTCCGAGTAATTGATTTAACTTCTCGCGATAGCTTCGGCTTAGGTTGAGCTTGGCGCCATTCCGGAGGATAACCACGTATTCTCCGTGGAACATCGGTTGTAGTTCCTTAATGCGTTCGACATTGACAATAGTGGATCGGCTTATTCGGAGAAACTGATCCGGTGGCAGGCGTTTCTCCAGGGAACTCATCGTCTCACGAAGCAGGTGGGAGTCATTGCCCACATGCAGGCTGACATAATTATCGGCTGCCTCGACCCAATCGACATCCTCCGTTTTAATAAGGAGCACCCGGCCATCGATCTTGACCACCAGCCGGTCTGCGACCTTGGGTTGTGCTCGCATTTCGTTAAGCATCGACAGGACGCGGGCGTCGAGGCCGCTGCTTTCGCGGGCATTAAATTTTACGATCGCACGACTCAGCGCCTGTTCGAACCGTTCGCGGTCGAACGGTTTAAGCAAATAATCAATTGCATGAACGTCAAACGCTTTCAGGGCGAACTTATCGTGCGCGGTTACAAATATGATTCCAGGCAACGATTCCTGATCGAGCGATTCGATGACTTCAAATCCATTAAGTTCGGGCATTTGCACATCCAGAAAAACGAGGTCCGGTCTTTCTTCCAGAATGGTCTCGACCGCCTCTCGACCGTTCGAGCATTCACCGATTACATCAACCTCGGAATGGGTTGCGAGCAGCTTGCGAATGCGCTCGCGCCCCAGTGCTTCGTCGTCAACTATCAGCGTTCTGATTTTCATTTGTTTTGCTTCTCTGGCAGTGCAGCTTCTTTTCGAAATGGCATTGTAATTCGAGCGATGGTTCCTCCCGACGTCGCGTTCGAAAGCTCAAGGGATTGTTCGTCGCCATAAAGTTGTTCGAGGCGTGCCCGGGTATTCGAGATTCCAATTCCCTCCCGCCTTTTCCCCGGGGGCAAAC